>JAGWBU010000172.1:0-2110 GCA_021295735.1 Candidatus Poribacteria bacterium
CGCGCCGACAAGCTGTGGACTTCTTGATCACTTTAATTGTGATAGCCTAACGCATGTTGAGGAACAATGCACGATAACTAATTCAAACGGGGAACGATGCACGTATATGTTCTGGCGATGTGGGAATCTGACGCACACGCATACGTATCCTACGCCACCACCGCCACCGCCACCGAGTGCGACTTGTGCGAATGGACATTCTTACAACCCCGATAATCGTCCTGAAAATAATCAGCATCGGACCCGCACGTGCAGACACTGTTCGCAGACGTGGGAAGTGTGCGGAACGGGCAAACCGCTGTGTAACAAACCAAACCGCAAACAGAATGGTTGGAAGTGTCGGGAATAGAGTAGTTTGGCAAACCTCACAGGCAGGTATCTGCCTTTTCTTTTTACAAGTGTATTTTTGCACTTGACATCCCAGAAAAAATATGATAGATTTTTACAACATAGTGTTCAAAAAATTACCTTTATTAGGAGAATCTGCTCAATTGAATTTTAAAAGTCATGTATAATAGTTGATAAACACTCGGACTGTTCCTCCCGACTGTATATTTTGAAAATCTTCTACAAAAGATAGAGGGTAACACCGATGCGCAATAACAAAATTTTTGTTTTATTCTGCTTTATGGGTATCAGTGCGTTTATGGTCTACTTTCTTATAAAGATAGAAGACGCCGAGCAGAAAAAGAAAGCTGCCGTTATACCAGTTGAACTGCCATATACTTGGGTAGGCAATATTAGCAAAACGACAATCGCTGAACCTTCTGGCGTAACCTATCACCCAATACGGCGGACTCTATTCGTCGTAGACGATGGTGGACATATTCATGAAATTCGTCCAGATGGCACGGTTATTCAGACAAAGGCATTGCAAGCGCGCGACTTGGAAGGAATTACGACTCACCCAAAAACCGGATGGCTTTATGTGGCTGTTGAGGATGAGGAAGCCATTTTGGAAATTAGCCCACAGACGCTTACGGTCCATCGGGAGTTTAAAATCAATCGTTCTTTTGAAGGAAAATCGCTTCTAAAAAAAGGAGGTATGGGGATAGAGGCAATCACCTTTGTTCCGGATGCTTCACACCCGGAGGGTGGTACCTTTTGGATTGGCAATCAATCATTTAGTCGCAAACCTGACGGAGAACCTTCAGTTATATGTGAAGTCGTTGTGCCTCTTCTCACTTCTAAAGCAGTGAAAGCTGAAGGAAATATTATTCGTTTTTTTGAGATGGAGTTCCTGGATATTTCTGGACTCACCTACAACGCAAAAGCCGATTCTCTTGTGCTAATCAGTGATACAACAAACCTATTGGTCGAACTCAAAAGAGATGGAACACTCCTACATCGCTACCTATTACCGGGTGATGACCAAGAAGGGATAACGTTAGATGGACTCGGCTACATGTATATTGCCCAAGAAAGCGGCCAAATCATCAAGTTAGCTGACCGTAGACTTCGTTGAAAAGAGAATTGTAATCTTTCATTCGGTATCTTGAAGGCGAAGCACAACTACTTCTGGCATCAAATCTAAAATAGGATTGAGAGAAGCATATTGTTCAGCGGTGTACCCGCAATCTACACGCCACAACACTTGCACATTGCCCTCATCATAGATAACACCGGTGGCAAGTTTATTACCTTTAGCATCTTCTAACTGAAAACTTCTGCGGCGTTTCGTGTCCATAGCAGGACCCTTGCGATGGTGGTTGATGTCAATCTAAGTTATAAAGGTGTAATAGTTCAGGATTCGCTGCGTTCTGAAGCAATTATCCCACACTCCAGCACTACAAAGAGTCAATTATAGGACTTACGCCATTTTCACGTTTTTTTAATAATTATGATTAAAATGTCGTAATTTCAGCAGGATTCTGAGTTTCCAGCGCGCTTACAAAGTGCCTACCGATTGTGCGTAAGTCCTGAATTAGTGATATATTTCTTGTTAGAGGGGTTTTCAACCCCGATTTCTTCTGTAGGAGGCGCAATTAATTGCGCGACTACAAACACATATATTCTTAAATTGAACGTGAACTTGATAATTAGAATAAATATAGATGTCCGTTGGGTAGAGCGAAGCGAAACCCAATCAACGCTATGAATGCCTTTTGGC
>JAGWBU010000172.1:2480-7137 GCA_021295735.1 Candidatus Poribacteria bacterium
CCATTTCCGTTCTACCCCACCGAATGCCATAGGCGCATTCGGTGTTGATTCCCTACGGGATTTATCAAACTCACGTTAAATTGACAGTTATAGGGTTTCACTGCGTTTTACTCAACCTACGCTGAATTCTTGTCCCGATAGGTTTGGTTTCCTAACCGTACCTTTAACTAATGTCCAATTAATTCTAAAAGCTACTATATTTTATAGTATACACATCAAAGGTCAACAAAATCGGCGTCTACGCGATGCGGAATCACACCATTTTCATGACCACGGTTGAGCAATTCCTGCACCGCTGTCCTACCGCTCTCTCCATAATCTAAAGTATAATCATTAACATACATTCCAACGAATTTGTCAGCAAGGTCAGTTTCCATGTCTCGTGCGTAGGTCATTGCATATTCAAGTCCGTGTTCCCGGTGTTCAAGTGAATATTGAATACTCTGTTTCAATAGTGCTGTGATTGAACGTATTTTTTCTGTGCCGAGGTTGCGGCGAATAACGTTTGCACCAAGAGGTAGTGGTAATCCAGTCTCTTCGTGCCACCATTCACCTAAATCAACTATTTTGTGAAGTCCTTCGCGCGCGTAAGTTAGTTGTCCTTCATGGATGATGAGTCCTGCGTCAACTTCGCCTTGTTGAACAGCCTCAATAATCTGATCAAAGCGGTACGTTTTTGTTTCAATATCCGGTTGGAAGAGTTTCATTGTCAGATATGCTGTGGTCATCTCTCCAGGGATTGCAATCCGTTTACCGGTAAGAGTTTTTATTGGTGCTTTGGAAACGATTAAAGGTCCATACTTATCCCCGATGCTTGCACCGCACGGCATGAATGCATAATCATTTGCGACATAGGCATACGCGTGAACAGAAATCGCTGTAACTTCAAGTTCTGCTGCCAGTGCGCGTTTGTTCAGGGTTTCAATGTCTTCTATAACGTGGACAATTTCAAACGATTCAGTTGGAATAAGCCCTTTTGCAAGAGCATAGAACATGAAGGCATCATCAGAATCAGGACTATGTCCGATCCTAATTATCTCTGTCTCAGACATCGTGCTTTTCCTTTCTTACATTGTTATTGCTGTCTGTTTGTGTTATCATGATAACATGGCGGCACGAAAATATCTCTATCTTATGGCGATTCCGTCTCAACTTACAGAACTGGCATCCGCGGAATCGGTTGCGTTGACCGGTGTTGCTCCAGATGCGTATGGCATCACAGTTTCGGGAACGTGTGTTGATGTACGCTGTGGCGCTTATGTCAAAAGTTGCACCGAAGTTCTCTTTGAAACTGATAGCGTCTCAGAACTCTATGTGAACATCCGCTCTGCAGATTTATATGCGGACGACTTTCGGGTGTCCGTTGTTAAAAAGCCTCGTAACATGAATGTTGACTCAATGGCGTTAACACGTCAGATAGGTAGTATCATTGGCGGTAAGCCAAATTTATCATCTCCACAAGTTGTCTTTCTAACCGTTATTACCCCTAAAAAAATATGGTTCGGTCGCCTTCTTTCGGAATCTGATGGCATGTGGGTTGCACACGATCAGCGTCCGCACGTGACTTCCAGTTCACTCCCTGCAAGGCTGGCTCGCGCATTTGTTAACCTTGTAGCTTCTCCCGGTGACCATCTGCTTGATCCCTGTTGCGGTACCGGGACAATTGTAATGTCGGCTGCACATTGCGGCATTCATGCATCAGGTTACGATATCAATCCGCGCATGGTCGGTGCAACAACCAAGAATCTTGATCATTACGGACTTACGGCTGACGTGCAATTAGGCGATGCGCGCACGATACAGCAAAGGTTCAACGTAGTTGCTACAGATCTGCCTTACGGTATAAACCTTGTTAAGGATACCGCCGCCACAAAAGAGATTCTAACAAATCTACGGTCCTGTGCTCCGAAAACTGGATTTATTGACATTCGCGATCTCAGCCAACCGCTTGCTGATTTGGGGTATCAAGTAAAGACTATTATTCCTGTCCCAAAGATGCGTCTTGTCCGGCGTATTTTCATTGCCATCAGTGATGATCAATAGTCATCAATATTTTCATAAAAATCAGTTTCTGGCAAGTACTCACCTTCGTCGAGTTCCTCTTCTTCATAGTCTTCATATTCATCTAAATCCAAAAGCGAGTCAAGTTCGCTGAGATTGTCAATGTAGATTTTACAAATCCAACCATCACCTTCCGGGACGCTATTGATGAGTTCGATATCTTCTTCAAGTGCTAAATTGACTTCGTAAATCTCTCCAGCAACAGGTGCATAGAGATAAAAGTTTCCGCCAGTTTCGGTTTCAATTCTACCAACAATTTCACCTTGTTCACATTCTTGTTCAGGGGACACATCAACAAAAATAATCTCACCGTAAAGGTGTTGAGCGCGCTCTGTAATGCCGATAGTTCCCTCTGTGTCAACAACTTCAATCCATTCGTGCGTAGTCGTATATTTTACGGTGCTCAACGTGCATTCCTCCAAAAAATTACAGTAAAACCAATCATTTATACACTGCGGTAGGTGTTCACATGTTTTTAGATTTTACTATAAACATCACTGTAAACCTTGTATTTTAATCCCGATGCTTTGAAGTTGTGCGTGGAAAGTTTCCAGCACTTTTTGCTGAATCTGAATTGCGATAATTGGGTCTGGGTCATATTCAATATTTACTACTTGTCCTCCCAAGCGTTTACATAGTGTAACAACTGCCCCTATATGGCTATAGGGGACCTTTAAGTATAGGTCGTGATAAAAAGTACAAATCTCTAAGGTGGCATTTTCGAGGCATGCGCGTGCACACGCGCTGTACGCTCTAATCAATCCACCAATTCCAAGGTTGATACCTCCATAATACCTTGCAACAACGATTATTGTGTTAGATAATCCAGCAGCACGAATCGTGCCGAGGATAGGGGGACCTGCTGAATGTGCCGGTTCACCCGCATCTGTCGAATATTCTATTTTTTCATCGCCATTACCGAGTCTGTAAGCATAACAGTAGTGGGTAGCTTGACGGATTCGTGTTCTGACACCAGCAACAAATCTTTTAACAGCATCAGGGTTATTTACTGCCGATGCTTCTCCAAAAAACCTTGATTTTTTGACTACATGTTTAGCAGTAGCGATTCCAACAATTGTTTGGTACTCGCCTGACATAATTCATACACCCGTAACATCGGACACTGCGTCCGTCTAAGTGTTTGGAAGTTCTCCGATAAATGTATATTTTAAAATAAGATGTTCAAGACAGTCTAAAGGTATCAAAAGCGTTTAAAAATCCTGTCCAATAGAAAAGGTATAGACAGCAGAACCTTGAGCAATTTGAATGCGTTCATCCTCGGATACAGTCGGCATGAATTGAGGAATATAAGCGGCATTTAGTATTATGTTTCCAAACCGCACGCCAAATCCTAAGCAGAGACCTTCCGCTTTCCAATTTCGTTCTTCCATCTCAAGTGTAGCATCTTCTAAAAGAAAAACAGAAGCATAACGTTTTTCAATATCCCTGAGGTATCCAATTCTACCGCCAATACGATCATGAAACCAAAACTCAGCCCCGAGGTTAACTCGCATGCCATCACTAAAAGGCGGGTGTAAATCTAACCCGAGACGCAAAGCCGTGTTTGCAATTTCGCGTTGATATGTTATACCAGCAATAACATCACGGCGAATTTTATCTGGAATAGTAGGGTCAACAAATGATAACCCATTACTCAAATTACGGACGACAAGACCTACCTGAATTGCGTCTCCAAATCTCTGAATAAGTCCAATATTATAGGCATACCCACGTCCGAAATGCTCTACCCCCAACACATCAGTAACCTTAGACCGCAACCATTTTGCATCAAATCCAACGACAGTGCTTCCAAAGTAATTTAAACCGTAACCGAGTCCGACAGCAAGGTTATTTTCTGGAAAGTTGTTGAGTGCTTTTCCTTGATGGCTAACACGGCGAAAATTGCCCTCATGTGCTGTAGATAAAGCAAAACCTATAGTGCCGAACTTGCCTATTGGAAATGCCCAATTCAATGTTTCAACGCCCGAAGCGCGCTGTTCATACTGGCTATAATCCTCGTAGTTCGCATTGAAATTCGGTTTAGAAATTAGCGCGATGGTACGCGGAAAACGGGTCATGTGAATTACAAATCGATCTCCTTTAGTAACGCTTATTCCAGCAGGGTTGTTACCAAGAGCGTTTGCGCCACTGGTTGCCCCAACAAAACTACCACCCATTCCACGATGTTCAGCGCCAAGCAACTGTTTGAGAAATCTGTCTGCTTCTGCGGTTGTGTTTGCCACTGAGGCAATGCTATTTGAAATGGAAAAACAGAAAACGAGGTAAAATACACAAATCAACAACGAAATTTGTAAACACTGTAGTGACAGAATCCAATTGTGCGAAATTTGCAATTTTCTTTTCACCTTCTCACTTACTCCAAAGATATGTGTGAGTATATTATGTAACGTCAGTATATTATGTAACGGGAGTTCGGAAATGCCGTAGGTTGGGTAGAATAACGTGAAACCCATAGGTGTAAACTTAAGGATTTTAACCTCTGTTTTTCTGTTTCAACCCGCCAAATGCGTTATGCACGTTTGGCGTTGATTTGGACATGGTAGTAGGCACGCGCCGCGTGCCGTCCACAAGTGAA
>JAGWBU010000173.1:0-1195 GCA_021295735.1 Candidatus Poribacteria bacterium
AGGTTTTTTTGACACATAAACTGCTGAGCTGTCTACATCCCCTACCTAAAGGCAGGGGGTTTGACAGGGAGTGCTAAATCTGAAATGGACGTATTATGTAACTTGTAATTCTTTCGCACTTCTACGGCGACCGCATGCATACTGTCCATCATCGCCATTGCCGCTGACAGCGTTGGATAAAGCGTGTTCACTTCTATACACGCTGCCGCATACAGCTGCTCCCGACCAATCTTACCGCCCGCATTCTCAGATCTCTAATAAAACCTTCCAGAAGACTCCAATAAGATTTGGAGGCAACGTTTATCGCCTTACTTCTCCAATTGATACCCCCAGATGCCGCTGCACTTGCTGTGTCACGCTTGGCAACCAAAAACTTCATCTGCGTGTCAAGATAATCAGCATGGGCAACACAATCATCTGACCAGTCTGTCATTTTGTTGGCGAATTCCTTGGTCGGATGCGTATACTGAGATTTTGAAGTAACATCTTCCCAAGCAGGTATTGTGATGTCTACTAACTCCCAATTTTTGGCAATAATGCTGCTGCTGAATAGAAACATCAGGAGGGGAATAAAATAGAGGAGAAAACGAAATTGCATTCTCATTTATTACCTCCTTCAGTTTTTTCAGTTTCATAATCCTCGGGCGGTATCACCGTAATGATCTTCGCAGGGACCTCCTCCGTTGCTGGATAGAATCCGGCTCGCTCCATACTTCTGCGATTGAATTCTTCCATGTGTGCATTTGACTCTTCTCTTAGTGCCGCCGATCTTGCCCACAGTTTTGGCATAATTGTGTTATGCAGCTTCACGCTTGCATCATAATCTGTTTTGCGCAAAGATCTCGTTTTCTCTTCGTATAAACGGATCAGATGGATAATATCTATGGCACTCATCTTTTGTAGCTCTGCATCTGTCGGAAACTTTTCAGGAAGTTCATCAGGTAAATCGGTTTTCACCACCATCCCAGATGCTGTTTCTTCTGACTCAGGCGTTTCGTGCGGTGCTTGCCACACATCAGGCGCGTCTATTGGCACTTGGTGGTAATGGTCGTCATGCGGCACCCATTTGAAACCCGGTCTCGCGGGAGGTAGGTCATTTTCTGCGACCTGCTTATCCTTGTCTTCAAGCATTTTCTCGTCTTGTGCAAGCTGTTCTTTGAGCTGCTGCACTTGTGACCACTGCCAGTACATAAAT
>JAGWBU010000173.1:1503-2147 GCA_021295735.1 Candidatus Poribacteria bacterium
AACCATTGTAGCAGTTTACACGATTTGTGACGATCTTTTAATTTCACTCGGTCATCAAACGCATCCACAAGCACAAATGCTTCATGCTCCGCCATAACTCTCTTGCTTATTTCCTCTGATAGTTCCCTCTTTCTTTGCACCAGCTTTGATGTTCGGTTATATAACCGAATGCCTGCCTCATAATCGGTTTTTTCCAAATCCAAAGCTGCCTTACGGTACAGTTTAATCAGATGGCTAAGATCCGCATAAGACATCTGCTGTATTTCTTCATCTGTCGGAAATTTGGCAGGGAGTTCATCGGGTAAATCTGATTTAAAAAAATCATCCACTGACGACTTCACCGATGAAAAATCCATGTCTTCCAATCTTGGTCTATCGGGGTCTGACACTCTATGCCAATGGTCGCCATGCCAAACGTATTCGTTGCCATCGTTCGGTTTATTCCGCCAATTCTGCATAGCAATGTCACCAGGACGCGTATTAAACTTGTTCACGCCAGCTGGTTGGTTCGTTTGTTGTTTGTTGCTTTCTTCAAGCATTTTCTCGTCTTGTGCGAGTTGCTCTCTGAGCTGCTGCACTTGTGACCACTGCCAGTACATAAATCCACCAGCAGCAATGACCAGAATAATGAGGGCTGTTATGCC
>JAGWBU010000173.1:2342-2724 GCA_021295735.1 Candidatus Poribacteria bacterium
TAAGACTACTTTATGGCAGTGCTCGCGTCGGCAGTGGTCTGAACACTGTCGGCGCACCTAACCGAAATTAGGTAAGCTGTCCTGACGTATCCTCGCGGATTTATAACGTCACACATAATTTTACAAAAAATGTTAAAAATTGTCAAGAAAAAATGAAGTTTACGATTACACTTATGCATGTATACAATTATACATGTATACAATTATACGCGTATACATGTATACATGTATACGCTTTTGTGGGAGTGAATCAACGCCAAATGCGCTTGGTAGAATGCGCGCATGGCATTCTACATGATTTGTCCAAATCAACGCCAAATGCGACGAGTGCCATACGCGCGCTCGGCGTTGATTCTGCTTTTTGGCATTTGGCCAAATCAAC
>JAGWBU010000173.1:2740-10330 GCA_021295735.1 Candidatus Poribacteria bacterium
TGCCATACGCGCGCTCGGCGTTGATTCTGCTTTTTGGCATTTGGCCAAATCAACGCAGCATGCGCGTGTGGCATGCTGCGGGTTTTCAACCCCGATATAATTAGTTTAGGTTCACAAAATCGGGCTTAGAAACCCCTCCCACAAGACAAAACGCGCATACTGACTGCTGATAGCCAACAGCCATTTCTCCGTAAACCTATTGCGTATCTATTGGAAATCTATTGTTTATACCACTGAATTCCTTTTAGATATCCACGCACCCTCAGATATACTATTTGTATGGCGATCCCTTCTTGTAGGAGGGAAATCTTGTCCACCCAATTTTGTGATATAAATCGACGTTGAAAACGCCACCCACAAAAGTAAACTGACAGCCGAAAGCCAAGAACCACTATGCCAGACATAACAATAACCATCCGCGCAGAAGATTTAGCGAGCGGCGAAATACAAAGCCTCCAAAAAGAGATCGAGAGTCTCGAGCAGACATTAGGCGGCGCAGACCAATCCGCAAAAAGCCTACAAAAAAAGATCGAGGGTCTCAAGCAGGCGTTAGGCGGCGCAGACCAATCCGCAAAAGGCTTCAGAAAAGGTATCTCTGCGATTAAATCGAATATGGATACCATCACGAGCAGTGCGAATGCGGTTGCCTCCAAGATCACAGGGGTCGGCAAAGGGCTTGTTGACGCTGCGCTCAAGGTAGAAGGGTTCAAAGCCTCGTTGGCAAATCTGGAGGGTGACGCCGCTGCTGCAGAAAAAAGGTTTGCTGAGCTACAGAAAGTCGCACAACTCCCCGGCTTATCGTTAGAGGGTGCGGTTCAAGGCGCTGTCCATCTGAAAAATATCGGACTTGAGGCTGGCCTCGTAGATCGGGTACTAAAAGAGTTCGGTAACTCGTTAGCACTCGTCGGTGGCACTGACCTGTCCGGCGCGCTTAAAGGATTGACAGAATTAGTTAACAAAGGCAAACTCACTACGCAGGACCTGCAGCAAATCACAAGCCGCGCGCCACAGGTAGCGCAAGCACTCCAAAGCATCTTCAACACATCAAATGCAGACGAGATTCAGAAGCAGCTGGACGCAAGCGGTAAGAGCGTCAAAGATTTTGTCAATATCCTCGTGACAGAGTTGGAAAAAGGCGCGCGGGCATCAGGCGGTCCGACAGTCTCTGCTATCGGCAATCTCAAGGATGCGATCTTTAACCTGAAAGCCTCTCTCGGTGAAACACTTCTCCCAGCAGTAGCAGCTGTAGCGAATGTGTTAGCAGGTCTTGTGAACGGGATCAATTCGCTGGGTAGCGGCACGAAAACCGCGATTGTCGTAGTGGGTGCACTGGTAGCAGGTGCAAGTGCGCTTGTCGGTGGGTTTGCAACGCTTGGCGTAGCGCTCGCTGGCATCAAGGTAGGATTGGCAGCGCTTGGCGTAGCGCTCGCTGGCATCAAGGTAGGATTGGCAGCGCTAAGCATATCCGCTACGGCTGCGGGTGTCGCGGTAAAAGCCGCGCTCGGTCCGATCGGCATCGTAGTAGCGGTCGTTGGTGGTGCGATAGCAGCGTTTCGCGCCCTCACCGCATCAAAACGTGAAGCAGCAAAAGCTGCTGAGGAACTGAAGAAAAAACAGGAGCAAGAACTACAAGCGATAGTCGCAGCAGCGAATCAGCCATCGGGTGGAAAAGCTGTGCTGGACGTCCAGATCAATGTAGCAAAAATAGACCTGGAGACAGCGCGTAAGGAACTCATAGATTTACAAACGGAGCTGGACAAAACAAGTAAACGGTCTGTCGGTAAACGAGGGAAACTTAGAGGCGAGATTGACGCGCAGCTTAAAAAGGTTAATGAATTAGAGTCGGCATACACGACGCTCGATGACAATAGGAATAAATCTGAAACTGAACTGAACGCGTTGGCGAAAGAGTATCTGCAAACCAAAAGGGACCAACTACAAGCCAGCCTTGATGACGGGAATGTCAGTAAAGACAATATCGCGAAAGTTGTCGGGCAAATCGGAGCTATTAATAAAGCGCTGAATAATATCAAAAGCGTTAAAGTTGACATAGAAGTCAATATGCCAAAACCCGAAGTCAAGAACTTCGAGTTGGTGATTGTCAATCTTAGACATGAACTTGATACTTTAAATGACAAACTCAAGAATGCCGCGAATCCTGCAGATTTAAAAGCTGCGTTTAATGAAGCGATTGCAGCATCAAAGAAGCTCACCCAAACACGTTTAGAGGAAATAGATGCATCCATCGCTGCCGCACAAGCAATTATAAACGACACAAACGCAACAGCAGATGCGAAGGCGAACGCTGCAGAGAGGATCAGAGGTTTACAAGCCAGCCATCGTTCAACAGAAATCGCAGGCGAACAACAGAAAACGGCTATCGTCCGTGAGGAGGCAGAAAAACGAAAACAGATAGCGATTGATGAGGCAGAAAAAACTGAACAAGCCTCTCGTGAAGCGTACCAAAACTTCATCAAGATGTTGGAGCAGAACAAACCGGATCTCCGATTAGATTTCGTGCACCTGGAGCAGCAACTCAAAGATGTTCAAGATGAGATGCGGAATGCCACTTCTATGGACGGACTACAGGCTGCGTATGCTAAGGCGACTGCAGCATCGGAGAAATACAATCAAAAACGTTTATCTGAAATAGAGACAGAGATTGAAAATGCAAAAGCGGCTAAGAATCGCTTAGACGGAACAGTAGAGGACGAGGCAAAAGCTAATAAGAAGCTTGCAGACCTACAAGTCCAACATGCTCAAGCCGTCTATGCAGCTCAAGACCGGGAGACGGCTCTTAAGCGTGAGCATAGCCAAAAACAGCAGGATATCGCCCAACAAATGTCCGACAACATCATCAAGATGTTGGAGCAGAACAGACCGGATTTCCGATTAGACCTCGCGAACTTGGAGACTCAACTCAGCGATGTTCAAGACAGGTTACAGAATGCCACCTCTATGGAGGCGCTGAAATCTGCGTATGCTGAGGCGATGGCAGCATCGGAGCAACTCAAACAGAAACGTCTGGAGGAAATTGATAAAGACCTTGAAATCGCACAAAATATTATAGACAACGAGGAAACAACAGTTGAGGCGAAGGCAGCAGCTGAGGAGAGGAAAGCAAACCTGGCACTCAAACGGCGTCGAGTCGAAGGTGCGAGTGCAAAAGAGATAACAGCTATTCAGCGTGAAGAGGCACAAAAACAGATAGATATCGCCACTGAAATGTCCGAAGCCTACATCAAGCAGTTAGAAGAGAACAAACCGGACCTCCGATTAGACCTCGCGAAACTGGAAAATCAGTTCAGTGACATTGAAAATAGGCTCAAGGATGCTAAGACACCTGAAGAATTACAAGCTGCGTTTAAGGAAGCGATCGCACTCTCAGAGCAGCTCGCCCAAACGCGTCTGAAGAATGTAGAAGCAGAAATTAAAATCGCACAAAAGATTATAGACAGCACGAAAACTACGGCAGAGGCTAAGGCTGAAGCTTCAAAGATGATTAAAGATCTGGAGCTGGAACAGTATCAGTTGGAAATCGATAATGAGAAAAAACTATCCGAAATTACGGAACAGGAGAGTGAAAAACGGCAACAACTGCGGCAGGAAGAACTCTCCGGTCTGAAAGGACAGATCGCGGACACATTAGCAGCTGTGCCAACGGATCTGCTCGATGCAGCCTATGAAAGCCTCGTGACGATACCTTTGCAAACACGCGACGCACTGCGGGAGCTGTCCGATGAAACACAGACTCGCATTCAGGAACTCAAAGAATCAGAGACGTTATCTGCACGTGAGAAAGCGGAACAGATCGCACAGATTGAGCAAGATGCTGCTAAACAACGAGTGCAAATAGAAAAAGAGGCAAATCAAGCGAAAATTGATGGGTTCAAATCTGTTGTGGACAACTTTATCGGTGGTATCGGTCAGATGATCGCTGAACAGATTAAGTTGCGGGCTGCGACTGCGTTGACAAATGCGTTATTAGGTTCGCCGGGGCAGTCAGGTGGCGGTGGCGGTGGTATCGGTGGTATACTCGGTTCGGCATTGCCGTTTTTGGGTGCGCTCAATCCTGCGTTAGCGATTGGTGGCGGTTTAGCACTCGGTGCAGCAGCACTTTTCTCCAGCAGTTTTGATGACCCTATCAACGATGCGCTCGCTCGCCGTGCAGGGATACAAGCATCACAACGGCGCGCATCACGCGCAGCAGTCGCTCTCGGTAGACGTTCCGCTGTGGATTTGCGGGATAACTTTGAACAGGGATTTGTAACGGAAACGACACGGCAGACGGGTGCGCAGGAGGAAAGCAGTAATCCTATGATTATGAATGAGATCAAGCTCGTCATCGGCTCGCAAGAGTTGAAAGCGATGTATGAAGAAACACAACGCCAGATTACAACAGGTATCATCGCGCGGTGATTGTGTCTTATATCGTAGGAGGGGTTTTCAACCCCGATACACTGATATGTAATCGGGCTTATACCAAATTAACGAGAATTGCATTGTTTTCATTGCCGATGGTAAGGGCGGGCACAGAGACCCGCCCCTACGATTTTCCCACAATGTCCGAGTATTCTATCGGACTTAGAAGATTTCCCTCCCACAATGTCCGAGTATTCTATCGGGCTTAGAAGGTTTCCCTCCCACAAGAGATGATCTGGCAATTTTTTCTTAAATTGACAGCTATGTGTTTCGCTTCGCCCTACCCAACGGACAAGACTATTTGTATCTATTCACCAAAAAATTCGTATACAATTATACACGTATACATGTATACGTGTATACAACTATACACCTCAGAAAGCAGACAAAAATGAAAACGATCGCTATTTTATCAGGGAAAGGTGGAGCAGGTAAAACAACACTTGCAGTGCATCTCGGTGTTGCCGCAGAAGCTGCTGGACACACGACAGCAATCATTGACCTGGACCCACAAGCGAGCGCACTCACATGGAAAGATAACCGAAAACACGATACCCCGGCAGTTGTATCAGCGCAAGCATCACGTCTACCGCAGCTTCTCAAAACCGCAGCAGATAGCGGTGCAGACATCGTTTTCATTGACACTGCGCCACATTCCGAAGCAACAAGCCTCGCTGCTGCCCGCAACGCTGAATTGTTATTGATACCGTGTCGTCCAGCGATACTCGACTTACATGCAATTGGTGCGACGGTAGAGATCGCTCGGCTGGCGGATGTGCCGGCGATTGTTATCCTCAACGCTGTGCCAGCCCGCAGCACGCTCGCAGATGAAGCAAGAGCTGCCATCAATACTTATCAGATAGAGACTGCACCGTGTCAGCTCGGGCAGCGTATCGCTTTTGTTCATTCACTTACAGCCGGACTCACCGCTCAAGAATATGAACCGAAAGGAAAAGCAGCAAACGAGATAAACGCCCTTTATACTTACATAGAAAAAAAGATAGGAGCATAAGAAATGGCAAAAAAACCGAGTCTAACGGAAGCATTGAACAGCGCTGGCAAAACCGCAGAACAATCGGCAAAAAGTGCTACACAAGAGAAAACTAAATCCGAAAAATCGGGAGAGAGAAAGTCTGGTTCGTCGCGGGCAGGAAAAAAACTGATTGCTGGACATTTTGACCCTGATGTGCATCGTCAACTGAAGCAGCTTTCGGTGAACGCTAATACGAGTATCCAAGACTTATTAGCGGAAGCACTCAACGATCTATTCCAAAAACATGGGTTACCGCGGTAGGTGTGCTTTCTCTTGTGGGAGTGCTTTGTCCGCGCGATGTATCGGGGTTGCAAACCCGCCAAATGCCAAAAAGCGCATTTGGCGTTGATTTGGCAGCATGCCACACGCGCATGCTGCGTTGATTTGGCAGCATGCCGGACGCGCATGCTGCGTTGATTCACTCCCACAAGATAAAGAAAATACAGCGGTAAGAAATCGGGCTTGAAAAGCAACTCCACAGGAAGAGGAAAGCGCGCGACCAGGCATAAGATGTCGCGAGCTGGAGCTCGCTCCTACAGGAAGAGGGAAATAATCCACGATTCTGACAAGAAAATCGGGCTTGAAAAGCAATCCCACAGGAAGAGGGAAGCGCGCGACCAGGCATAATACCAAATTAACGAGTTTTGTATTGTTTTCACTGCTGAGAACACGGGCGGGCACAGAGACCCGCCCCTACGATTTCCAGGAGGTCGCTCCTACAGGAAGAGGGAAATAATTCACGATTCTGACAAGAAAATCGGGCTTGAAAAGCAATCCCATAATGTCCGAGGTGCGGATATAAACCGCACCTACCAGTGGTTAGATATTCTCTTAAAAAGACCCACTGATATCAAAAATATTTTGTCCGCGCCCCGCGGTACGATATATAAATTTACTAAAACGTTCGCGTTACGCAAAAACCTTTATCTGAAAACCCTGTCACAGCTCTAATTTAAGCGAGCTTAAAAATTCAGCCTGTGCGTCATTTAAACCCTCCTGTGCGGTATCTGCACCAGGGTGTGCGGTATCGGAACCGTCTAAACCGAGGGCTTTGCGGAGATGCCATCGAATTTCTCTCGCCTCATCAAGCATATTATCAAATGCCTCCATAATAACTTTCGGCACTAAATGTCGTTCTCTGTCCTTGAGCGGATGCCACTTCCCGCGTCCGTGCCGTTCTCTCACCTCTATTGCCGCAGTATTGAGATTACACCGATATTTTTCATTGAAGCTGTAGCAATGTTGTTCGTCAGTGCGCATATCCTGATAGGTATTTTTCTGCCGTCTTTTTTTCGGGCGATATACCGGACGTTTTTCAGCAGGTTTCGGATACAACTGAAAAACCGATTTCTCATGCGGTGCCGACACTCTCTCTAATAATTCTGCAGCTTCCAATTCCTTTATCATATCGCACACAGTTTTTTTGTTGAACCCGCACCACATCGCAAGCGTTTCCATAGAGATCGGCTTTGTTTTACCGGTCTTAAAATCTGAATGCACCTTCAGCAGTATCCAGATAAGGCATGCCTTCCAAGTAATTTCACCTGCGAACATCTTCTCGAAAGGTGCATCTTCGCCGCGCGGCACAGCGAATTTCAGCGGGTTGCCGTGTTTATCGGACGGCACATTATGCGGCTCGCATAGATGATGCGTCAGCTGATAGATGCTCCCTTTCACGCCCTGTTTGATGCGTGTAACCCAACCTGTGAGTTCTTCCAACGTATCACGCACATAACGGTGAGACATACCCATCAAATCCGCTAACTTGCGGTCGGATGTCCACCATGTTTTACCGTTATTCCAATTGCTGCGATAATTAAGCGTCAGTGCGACCATCGCAGGAAAAGGTTTGATTCTGCCTAAACCTAAACTTGTAATAATACTGCCACTCCCCAATGGCACCTGTTGTGTAGAAGTCTGAACTTTATCTGACATATTTAACACCTTCCTGTCAAATCCCGATGCTTCAGCTTGCGGGATGTAGACGGCTAATTGGTTTATTTATCAAAAGACTTGACTTTACGTTTAACATTTTGTATAATATCTTCAACTTGCAGGGTAAGAATACGACCTCAATCATTTCTTGATTGAGTCTTACCCTCACCAGTCGTATGGTGTATGGCAAGTTGCAAGTG
>JAGWBU010000026.1:0-21148 GCA_021295735.1 Candidatus Poribacteria bacterium
GGGTAGGATACCATTTATATACATTTTCTACAAGAACTCCATTCATTTCAATTTCATGCCAAAAACTTTACACACCCAGGTGAACATCAAGCATTGATTTCTGGGTACAATTATGATAAACTTGATACAGAAAGTTTTTTAAGTGTAACCTACGTCATAAACTAACTGTAAGGAGACAGCACCATGAAAAAATCGGCAGCTATTCAAGAAATTGTAGAGCGGTTAGAAAAACTTTCACTTGGACAACAGCGACAGGTTTTAGATTTCATACTGGAACTGTCGGGAGAATCACCAAAGGGCATATCAGGTAAAGAACTCCTTGAATTTGTAGGATTATTTCCGCCGGAGGACCTTAAACAGATAAAACAAGCGATTGAGGAGGACTGTGGGCAGATTGATACGTCAGAATGGTAGTTACCTTTTGGATACCAATATTATCATCGGATTATTTAACAGAGACGAAGCAATTCAAGAAAAAATGCAAAATACGGATAGAGTGTTCTTGGCTTCATCTGCAATCGGTGAACTTTACTACGGTGCACAGAAATCCGAAAAACCTATAGAGAATATCCGAAGAATTGATAGGTTGACTCAACGATTTCCAATCTATTCATGCAACTTAGAAACAGCACGGTGGTATGGAATCATCAAGAACCAGCTACAAAGGAAAGGTCGTCCTATCCCGAATAACGATATCTGGATTGCAGCAATTGCGATGCAGCATGGATTAATTCTTGTCACGCGTGACTCACATTTTGATGAAGTTGAAGTTTTGCAGACAGAACACTGGTAACACAGCGCATAAAAGTGCTCGGTACTGTTAACGTTTGCAATGATCTGAGAGTACATCTGTAAGACAAGGATACTGTTCCTCAGTCTATCTACCGTTGAAAACTAATGGCACTATATCAAGAATACGAAGCAAGCATTCTAAAAGAAAACGGAATTGACATCAGCAATGACGGAACAAAACGTGACATTGAGTATTACGATCCAGACCAGATGTTACGATTACCCATTGAGCCGCTGGAACGGATTCGGAAATTTCTTGACGATTATAACTATCTGACAAGAAATAATTTTGAACTCCGTTACTATCAAGTGTTAGCACTGCTTTTTACGGAGCAATTCTTTGCCGACCACACACTATCAACTGGCCCTGAACTGAATAATGGACAAGATAAACAACGGATGTTGGCGTATTGGATGGCAACGGGAAGTGGAAAGACCCTTGTGATGCATCTTAACATTCTTCAGTATTTGCACCATTTTTGTAAAGAAAGCAATGCCCGCCTTCAAATCTTCCTAACAACCCCTTTGGCAAATCTAATTAAACAGCACGAACGCGAGTTAGAACCTTATGTGCGTCAGCTCAATGAAACCTATAATAATCGAATTGAACTCATAATTGACACAACACAAGGGCTTTTACAGAAAGATGAGGATTATTTTAAATTACCAGATGGCGGAGAAATCCGCCGACTCGTTTTAGTTGACGAAGCACACATCGGCTTGACAAGTGGAGAAGCGGGTAAATTTAGAGAACTTCGAAACCGTCTCAATGTAGGTAACTCCTTCCTATTTGAATATTCTGCTACTTTCCACAACGTCGCTAAAGAGTTGAAGGACGAATACGATAACGCTATCATCTACCGATACGATTACGCCCGATTTTATGGCGATGGATACGGCAAAGACCACTTTTTTAAGCCAATAGCAGCAGATACGGTGGATGCTGAGTCCGACGGGGAAATCAAGGAAAATTTAGACGAATGCCTCCGAGTGATGGAGGAAAAGTTACAGACATTCAACAGAGTCCAAAATGATGAACAATTTGATGATGATCTGACTAAGCATCGTCCTTTGATGGCGTTTATGGGGCATACAGTCGAAAAACCGCAGGACGAAGGGAAAGACGATGAAGTTTCTGATATTCAAAAGGTATTAGATTATTTTGCTGCGCTGAGTGATGTTGAACGCCAAAATTTCAGATCCATTTTTGGTGGCAACATTATCGGTCCGCTTGTTGTTGCACGCAACCCTGAAAACAGTAGCGAATTACTTCTCTCTTATGGTGATGGCGAAAAATGGGGCATGATTAACGTTGGGATACTACGAGTTTTTACAACAGCATTGCAAATGACAGCATTGAAACGCGTGTTGAAGTTTTCGCTAATCCGAACCTACAATTTGAAAACCTTGACAATGAATCCAGTCCAATAAATGTCCTAATTGGAAGTCGTAAGTTTGCGGAAGGGTGGAATTCTTATCGTCTTTCCGTAATTGATCTAATTAACTTAGGTAGTTCCAAAGGCAATCTGATTATACAGATTTTTGGGCGCGGTGTTCGGTTACATGGAATAGGTGGCAACGGGAAACGCCGACACATTGAGCACAACCCTAATTACTATCTTCTACGAAAAAATGATAAGAAAGATGATATTCGGCGGTTGGAAACGTTAACTGTTTTCAGTCTGCGGCGTAGTTACCTTGAATATTTCCTTAAAGAAGTGCACGCGGGTGGTATTCCACTTCTACATACTTTTACGATTGAGGTAAACCCGATGCTTTTTAAAGTAGATGGTAACACGTCAGTTAAATTTGATGACTATAGCCAAAAATTGCATATCTTTAAGCAGGGAAACACAGCAGGAAGTGGCATCAAGCGAGTTTTTCTCAACGGAGATGAAATTCACTATACCTATCTTGATGATAGTACTGAAAAACCTGGGACTATCAGTAACTGGCGGAAATTGACGTTAGATTACCGAACAGATAAGGAAAGAAGTGCCCCAGATGTTTTTGAAGACCTACGGCAAAATAATGAAAAGTATGCTTGCTATCTGAATAGAGCAAAACTTGCCACCGTTATTCATCGTGAAGCCGAGAAGAACCAGCTGCAACTTTATAGCAAGGAAAATCATAAACCCACTATCGTTGACTACTTATCACTCGTCGGAGAAATTCAATATCAGAAACCGGGGCAAGATCCAATTGCGTGGACAGATCGGCTTAATCGGCAAATCGTAATTGATGTCACCCGTAAACTGAAAAACCGTATCAACGCACATATCAATAGTGCGAATTATGTTTATGAACCTTTGAAGCAAGATGATTTAATCTATCAGTATACAGTGACAAAGGAATTTGAGAAGCCAGATGAATACGATGAGTTTCTTAAGAACATAAAGAATGCAGAAAAGGAAGGTAACAAAGCAAAGGCAGAACGTATAAACCCTGAGGCACTGATGCGGCGAGAATTAGGACGATTGTTAGAACCAGGACACCGACACATCTACAAACCGCTTATACTTCCTCAAGAAGATGTAGAAAGCATGTACCGTGATTTAAAAGTATCACCAGATAGACTAAACAGAGGCGAAAAGAAATTTGTTGAAGACCTGACAAAGTATATCAAGGAAACCTATTACCAGAATGAAAGGTACGAGTTCTATCTGATGAGAAATGTGCAGAAGATCGGCATCTATTTGGAAAGCGATGCAGGAAGTTATTATCCCGATTTTGTGTTATGGGTGCTTGATAGAGAACAAGAGATAACACATATCCTTTTTGCTGATCCAAAGGGAGAACGGGAGATCATTGGCGGGACAAGAGGTGATTATAAGAATCATCCAAAAGTTAAAATCGCACAAAAATCTGAAGACCAAACACTTACCAAGCTCGAAAAGCAGTTAGAGGCTGAACATGACCAGAAATTTCAACTTAATTCGTTTCTTCTGTTGCGGGATAGTTCTGAGTTAGGTAATGGAGAAGACGTTGACTGGATTAAAAAAATATATTGGCGTATAACATTCTTCGCTTGGATTGGCACAATAAAAAAGAGAATGGGTCTATGAGTCAACTATTCGACAAAACCCAATCATATTTAGATTTAATATTTGAGAAAGTTGGAATTCAACAGTGAAGGAAAAAAGAAAATAGACGAGTCCAAAAGAACTCGTCTATTTCTGAAGTTAACTGGGATTTTCGAAACTATTTCTTTTCTCGGTACTCACTTAACAGCATATTTATCTTATCAAGGAACTCTTGAGAGTAAATTTTCCCAACAAGTGCGTTGTGAGTTTCAGCAGCAATGGTATCCCAAGCTTCAACCGCTTTATCTTCAAACTTAACAATCTGAATCCCAGCCTTCTTTGTGAGTGCCTCAATCGCTCTTTCGTTATCTTTCCGAACTTCCAGAATCATTTTCGTTTGATACTTGTCACCTATTTCCCGTAATACCTTTTGCTGATGCGGCGTAAGTTGATCGAACTTTTCCTTTGTGATAACTGTTGCCCCAACACCAACGCTTACTGGTAGATCTGTCATATACTTGAATTTATCGTGCCACTGCAGTGCCACAGTCACATAAGGGGATGCAGTTACAGCGTTGAGTTGTCCAGAATAGAGTGACGACATGACCTGTGTGACCTCTCTGGGAACAGTTGCGATCTGTGCACTTTTGTAAAATCTTTGCGCAATTCTGTCACTTGTCCGTGCCCACATCCTGACGCTTGGCGATTTAAGATCTGCAATAGTCCTAATCGGATGATTGCTAAAAATGTAATAGAAGCCTATATCTCCCATTCCAAGTAAAACATAGCCAGCATCTGAAAAGGCTTTATCTAAATCTTCACGAAGATAGTTACGAACATAATCAAGTTCTTCGTAAGTCTTAAACATTCTCGGTAGTTGAAAAATAAGAACTTCTTTCTGTATTTCGCCAAGCCCGGTGGCTGTCATAGCACCTGCGTGAAGTAGACCTGCCCGCATCTTACGGATAACATCAAGTTCGTCACCCTGAATCCCATTTGCATAGAATCGGAACTCGATTTGACTATCTGTTTTCGTAAAAATTTCTTTTCCCATTGCATTGAGATTGTTCATCCAAGTTGAACCTTTCGGTGCAAGTGTAGCGAACTTAATAGACTCAACAGCGCGAACAGACATTGGTAAACAGAACATGCTCAAAATTACTATAAGCACGCTCGCAATACTTGCGGCGTGGATTTTATTGCTTGTTTTCTTATCCCTCATTATTCGGTTTCTCCTTCTTCCATTTCTAAATCAAAAAGTATATCAGTCTGAGAAAGCCAACGTTTGGCGCGCGACTTTGCTAACGCAGTCGCTGCTTCTTCCCCAGGATACAGGTCATCTGGGGCATCAAGAACCTCTTGCAAAGATTTCTTGTAAAGTTCCAGGTCCTGTTTTGGATAGGCGTAGTATCGCGCCAGATAGAACTTACTCATTAGGAATTTATTGTCATTAATTTCGTCAACTTTTTTGATGTGTTCCTTTGCTTTTTCGGGGTTGCCTCCAATTGCTGGTGACCGATCACCATAATAGACAGCATAGAACAGATGCGCACTACCGAAATAAAAGGTTTCGTCTAATTCAAGGATACGTCGCATCATCAGTTCAACACGAGCAAGGTCAATGACTTGCATCGGGTCATCTTTCTGCAGGCTAATACCGCGTCCGACAGCATAAGCTGCCCAAAACAGCGGCTCTACATCTTCCTTTTTCACTTTCTGTAGCATTTTTTCAAACACTTCCATTCCAATAGTTCTTGCTTTGTTAAAGGATTTATTTGATTTTGCCAGTGCTTTGAACGCGTACATTTCAGAACGTGCGTAGTGCGCAATTGCTTGTGTACGCATCTCTTCTGCTGTCTCAGTGTCACCTGCTATTTCAGCGTCTTCCATCCTATCTTCAAGAAATCCGCTATAAGATGAAAAAGCGCGAGCGGTCTTAACAACCAGAGACTTATTTCCTAACTTTGCTAACCGTTCAAGTGTCTTAAGGTTTTTCTCAAGGGTGGTTTCTACCACCGTTAAGTCACTTTCCTGTTGAATTTTGGATAACTTGCTTAAACCACACCCACCTACGAGTATAGACAGTAAAAGTAAAAGCATTATCCGAAAATAAAACTTGTTGCATATCATCGGTGTTGTATTTACCTCCTATTAACGTTATGCGTCCCATTGTAGACGCAGTTTAACCTCAAAATGGATATAGATAATTTCCACTAATGGTAAAGGAAAAGCGGTATATCTGTCTCTTGAATTAGATGTTGTGTAACACTGCCGACAAAGAATTCACGGACGCTTTTTCTTCCGTAAGCCCCCATCACAAGTAGATCAATTTCATTTTCGCTAATGTAAGTTTTTATTTCAGCATCTGGATATCCACTCCGCGTGACAAGATTCGTCTGGATACCATAACTCTGAAAAAAATCTCCTAAATCCGTCAATAGCCTTTCTGCGTCTTCATTGCTATCACTCACTGTGAGTAAGGTTATATCACATGCATTCCAAATACCCAACAGAAGGAACATGTGTACAGCCTTTGCTGCGGGTATGCTATTGTCATAGGTAACCAGGACCTTTTCAATTTTTCGGACCGAATCAGGAACTGCAAGGACAGGCGTGAGTCCATTCTTCAATATCTTCTCAAGCGTGCCAAAGGTTTCATGATCAGTATATCCGAAAAAAGTCTTTTTGCCTATAACAGTAAAATCGTGGAATTTGGATTCCTCTATAATCTCAGAGAAAGGACTACCTGTATCAGCGTGTAAGACAGATTTGATTTTCCGAGATTTACAAGTCTGGGAAAATTCATCAAGTATTGCTTTTGCTTTCTCTTGTGTTTCTTCTAACAGATGTTCTTCGCGTTGCACCTCATAGTGTGCGCCACCGAGTGGGACTGGGCCTCCCATCGATTGAATACCGGGGAGATCAATGATAGCGACTCCAGTGATTGTGGCATCGTAAGCAAGTGCAATTTCACAGGCGTACGCCTTCGCTGCTTCTGCGTAACTGGAACCATCTAAACCGAGCAGAATTTTACCAAAATCTGAGTTTCCCATTGTACGGGATTCCTCCTTTCTTACAGACATGTAATTGCAAAATTACACGTCCGAATTTCTAAAACTAATATCGTGTATTATACTCTGTTAGACAAAAAGGGCAGACCAACAACTGTCCCGCTGACGCGTTCTTCCTTACCCTCAATTTGAATTTGGCTACCGGGGCCTGTAACAGCCATTCGCAAGTAACCGAGTGCAATCGGTTTTCCAAGTGTTGGCGAATAGGCAGAACTTGTAATCCATCCAACATCTTTATCGCCACTAAAAATACGCGAATTCTGTTGTACAGGATGTTCCGCGTCAATTTCAATTCCGCGCAGCAACCGGTTCGGGTGTCCACGATACTTCATACGTGCCACTATCTCTTGACCGATATAACACCCTTTCTCAAAATCTATAGCGTGTTCTAATTCTGCCTCAAGCGGGATAACAGAATCGGTTAATTCTGTTCCATATCTTGGTGTGCCTGCTTCAATTCTCAGCGATTCTAAAGCATCCCATCCGATAGGGACAACATCAGGTCTTTCAGCCATCAATTTTTCCCATAATTCCTCTAACGTATCAGTTGAAGTATAAAGATGGTATCCGCATTCTCCAACAACATCTGATCTCACACAAACCACCCACTGCGTATCAAGCTCACAATAGCGGGAATGATATTCAGGCAAACTATTGAGATTCTCAGTAACCAAAACAGATTGAACGAGTTCTGCTGATTTCGGTCCGTAAACTGCTATTGTCCCAACATCTTTTTCAATAGATAGTTCCACATCATCTGCAATGATATATTTGTCCAATTCCGCGAACACATTTTCAGTGCTTTCAGGTGCAGTGCTAATATAAATTGCATCTTCTAATATATATACTTTTAGATCAGCAATTATTTTACCACGATTCGTCAAAAGTGTAGCGTAATTTCCTTCGCCAACTGAAAGACCTTCAACATCATTAGAGATGAGACGGTGCAAAAATTTTGCGCGATCTTCACCTGTTAAACTGAGAGTCTCAAGGTATGAAATATCCGTAATTCCGACATCACTTCTAATAGCATTATGTTCAGACATAGTATCGGTAAAATGAGCGACCAAATTCCAACCTGAATGTCTTTCTGCAAAAGTGGCACCGAGTTTACGGTGGATTTCGTAAAGCGGAGTTGTTTTCATTTTTTGCCTATTTCTATGCCTTTCTTTGCACATTCCTGAGTATTCTCAGGTGTCTCTAAAAAATTAAAACATTCGTTCCAAGCGCCAAATTATTCTCGGTGTTCGTAACGAGTACGCAATATTGAGAGGAACGGCAATTTCAATCGAAGTACTCAAAGGTTGAAAATCTATCGGTGGACTGATGAAAAAGGACACGCCGACACCGATTGAGGATTTAAACTTTTCTATAGAAAAATCAGAAAAAGGGTTTTCATCAGACTGCCAGACTTGCCCAATATCAAAAAAAGAACTCAATGCCCACCCCAATACAGCGTCTACGTCTGTGTTAATACGGGTCTCTTGTAAAAAACGGTATTCGAGATTGAGAAGAATTCGTTTATCGCCAGCAAATGTGTTGAAACCGTATCCGCGCAAGGTAGTTGCCCCACCGAGATAGAGAAGACGTTGTCTTGGCAAAGGTGCGTTCGAATAATCTCCAGAAAGTCGAAAATTTAGATGATGCGGCCCAAACAAAGGGGTGTAGCGAACTAATTCAAACTTGTACAAGTTAAATGTCCATTCTCCACCAAGGCTTGCGCCTGCTATTTCAATTCCCAAATGTCCGCGCCATCCACGTCTTGTCCGTTCATTTGGCCAAGGTAACAGATAACTTCCAAGATTCTGCGGACGTGTAATGGTTGACTTTTGGTCGCGAGTATCAAATGTATAACCGAAGGAAATCGCTTTCAGATGCCCACGATCAATTCGCGCATTACCGCGCTTTATAAGGTTACGGTCAAGATAACTCCAGTCAGTTGATTTCGACAAGTTATCATGGTCTTCCTGCGTGAACTCAAGACGCATCAGAGAGGATGTTCCAAACATCTGGGAAACCCAAATCTGTTCACCCTGACGTTGATAGTAGTCTTCAAGAGCAGTCCCATATACAGCAGCAGTAAGATTAGCTTCGGCAGGGAGTAAACGATAAGCATTTGAACTTATGTCCGTTAGTTTGAAAAAACCGATACCCATTGCCAAAGGATAACGCTTAAAAAAACTTTTCTCAACTCCAAAGCTATAGTTCCAAATTTTACTGGAAAACCCGCCGCTGACTGAACCGAATAGTTGTTCTTCACCTGTAAAATGCGTTGAAAGTGTTCCACCTGCACCGAGCACTAATCCATGAACACGGTTGAAGCCGAGAATAGGATACCATCCGGGTTTTATAAACGGTTGTTCTTCAATATCAACAATCAGAACGTTTTTTCCACCTTCTCGTTGCACACGCCAATCACGAATAGATTTGAAAGCTTCATTGCTGTCACTGAGTTTTTTATCCAATTGATTGATTCTCGCTTGGCCCAGTGAGTGAAAATATACTTCTTCAGTACTTATATTGATTGCTGATGTAAGTTCAGAATGTGAAATTCGGCGGTTCCCAGTAAAACGTATTTCATCTAAGTAACCTTCGTTAACGTTATACTGTAGTGTATCGTTGACAAATTCATACGTAACCTTAGCAAATGGGTAACCACGATTTACATAAAAATCGGCTATCATCCGCTGTTTTAACTTTATATTCGTATCAGCAAAATATCTGGGTGATAAATCAAACCAATTTTTGATGAATTGTGCTGGAAAACTCCTATGCCTGTTGATTTTTATTTTGTTTGCAAACTTCACTGGTGCTTCGGTCACATTGATTTGTACAGTTACCTCCAACGGTTCGGTGTTCGGCAGCTGTTGATTTTTTCCTTGATGAATATCGTCAGATCCTTGATCTCGAAGAAAAGTATCGGACAGATTGTCCAATGGAGATTTAGGTTCGTCAGTTCCCAAGACAACTGTCCTTAATTGCACCTTCTGGAACCAATCAAAGTTTTCTAATTCTGCAATCAACCGCGCAAGTTGTTCGTTTGTAAAGGTATTACCAGGCACAATCGGAATTTGTTCTAACACAACGTCAGTTGGAATTGTATTGTTCCCCTCAATTTCAACTGCAGTAACTTTAAATTTTTCCGAAACTTCAAATGATTCTATGGTCGGTGATTGATCCTCAACTAATTTTAGCGTCCCCATGCCCTCTTTCCAATGCGGCCACCAAGGATATTCCTCATCATAAAACGGTGACCAGTAACTGTACTTACGTTCTACAGTAGGGTTTAAATCTTCACCAATTACCGACTTAACTTGTGCTTTACGGTGAACGTTAAAAAGCCAGGCACCTATTCCCTGCTTTCTCTCATATTTACGTGGGATAGCAATTTCAAAACTCCAGAAATTAGTGTTAATTTTGGTAGCAACCTTTGCATCTGAAGTCCATGAACTATCCCCTTTGAACTGTTCTACTGAATCGTCTATCGTTTTCCGTTGGGCATTACTTGGTGCGAATCGAAAATTTGGAAAACCTACCTTTTGAACCCACTGGTCAAAGAGTCCACCAATAGGATTTATGACAAGGTGCAAATAGGCTTCTGTTTCTGGATTCATATCAAGCAAAATTTCAACTGATTCATCTTCCCAGATAGGGGAATCAAGTTGCGTTTGTGAAACACGAGGAACCTGCTTATCCTGTATGTATGCCCTCGCGCCAATATAAAGTTTATCTTTATCCCACATCAAATAGACATCTGTCGGATTTTCGGCTGTTTCGGTCCCCGTTGGATTCCTAAAAGGAGTGAGTGCGGCAGCATTTAACCACGCTGTTTCAGATAAATTTCCATCTATAGTGGGAGACTGTGCAGTTTGAGGGATAGGTTGCACCAATTCAGTTGAAGTCAACTCTTTTTGTGAGGTTGATTTAGAATTTTCTGATTGATTTCGTAATCTCGGATTCGATAGAACTGAAATTGCATCTGTAGCTGTTAAACGAAGCAGTGGGCCTCCCCCGTTGATGACGCCGACGTTATTGTCAATTTCTGATGGTAGGTTGATGATATAACGTTGTTTTTCACTCTTTAATTCAACATCTGCAGCATAATTATCGGGAAGGAGTAGCCCGATACCGTCACCAAGTGCGGTTAAATCCAGTGGTGCTGCCAGTTCATCAAGCACAGTTAGGTCAATTGAACCGTTGTTTGTTGTAATTTTGTTTTGTCCGGGAGCCAATAAAATTTTGCCGTGAATGCCTCCCTGCTGGACTTCAACCTGATAGTTTCCCAACGTTTCATCAAGATGCACTCTACCCATCTCATTTGCGATTTCAATCTTTCCGCGTAGGTGATGGATATATACATTACCATTTTTTACTTTAAGTTGAACCGAGACATCTGGCGGTGTCATAATCACATAACTCAAATGGAGTTGTTTTTTTATCTCATATTCACTTTGATTTTCTAAAATTGCTTTGTCCGCTTCTGGCGGTAGTTGTGAATTCAACTGAAGTGTGCCATCTTTTTTTGTTCCGGTTAAAGAGATATTTTCCAAGAAGTTTTTCGTTAGAACTGTGAGGAATGGATTATGTTCCCGTACACGTTTTTCAAGGGTTACACTAATCATCCCTTTGTCTCCTTCCTTATTGTCTATAGCAACTATTCTAATGTTCCCGGGTATATCTAAGTTGAGTTCAAGTCGATAGACATCATCAAAACTGAAGGTTTGCGAAGAAGTTAGAGGAGGGTTTTGTGTTTGTTCTCTAAAAAATGTAGAATGTGGAGTGTCTATTGTTTCATCCTCGGCTGCTTCTATAGGATGAGTAGAGAGACATATTCCAAATAGGAAAAAACAAAATAGATAATATCCTAATTTAATCGGAAGCCGTAGAATGAGATTGAAGCGGGTAGAGGTATCAGGATATAAATCTGCAAAATTGGTTGATATGGTATTAGAAGTAATCCTATAAGTTGCAGACAACATTCCAGATATCCCCAATTAATTCCGACTCATGTAAAAATGACTTGACACTATTAAAATAATACTTTATACTTATTAAAAATGTCAAGAAGTTTGTTAGAGATAAGGTAACTTACAAATAGGCCTCATCGTTAACGTACAAAGATGTTGTGACTGGAGCAAGTAGATGTCCAATTCGCTTACAGAATACTGTTTTTCTTTTGGTCCTTGGAATATACACGAGGGTGCTGACCCTTTTGGACCCCCAGTGCGGGAATCGTTTAGTTTTGATGAAAAGGTCGGTTTTTACCGAGACCTTGGCTTTGTTGGAATCCAGTTTCATGATGATGATGTCGTGCCTGATATTGATGAAAAAACACATGCACAGTTAATATCCCGCGCAAAAAGTGTAAAAACACAAATTGATAACCACGGTTTGACCGCTGAAGTGATTGCACCGAGATTGTGGGAATCACCACTGACAATTGATGGGGCTTTCACCTCAAATTCAGAAAAAGAGAGACAGTACGCGCTTGAACGTTCAAAACGTTGTATTGATATTGCAAATGAACTGGAATGCAAAAATTTTGTGCTGTGGTTAGCCCGGGAAGGCACTTATATTCGTGAAACGAAGAGTTCAGCCAACGCAGTTGGATATATATTAGATGCAATTAACGTTCTACTTGACTATGATCCTGAGATTCGGATTCTGATTGAACCGAAGCCGAATGAACCGATGGACATTGCCTATATCCCAACAATTGGACACGCTATCGGTTTGGCTTATGCAAGCCAGGATCCAGAACGTGTAGGCGGATTAATCGAAAGTGCACATGCCATTCTTGCTGGACTTGAACCATCCGATGAAATGGGTTATGCCTTATATCATAAGAAACTTTGGAGTGTGCATTTGAACGATCAGAACGGACTTAAATTTGATCAAGACAAGGCGTTCGGTTCAGCAAATTTACGCCGCGCTTTTAATCAGGTGCGCGTGCTTGAAGAAAAAGGTTATGGTCAAAACGGAGAATTCGTCGGATTAGATGTCAAAGTCATGCGCACACAACCGCGCGACATTTCGACAAAACATTTATTGAGCAGTCGCAGGACCTTTATTAACTTACTTGAAAAGGTTCGGACGTTTGACAGAAAAGTGGAGCAGGAGTTTATTACAGCGCGAGATTACGAAGGTTTAGATTTTTACATACTCGAACACTTACTTGGGACATAAATTCTCAGAAGATGCCTCTGAAATACAATCCTACCTCGTATAAACTCAACCCTTCTTAATAAAACATATAGGACAATTGAGGAAGAAACAAGCATGACAATGGATAAGAATTTTTTATTTCCCGAGAAACCTCTATTTGAGGAGGGAGGACCTTGTTTTCAATCTGTATTACTGGTCGGACCTCCGGGTGTCGGCAAGGGAACACAAGGAAAATTATTATCACATATTCCCGGTATTTTTCACCTTTCCAGCGGAGATATGTTTCGCGAACTTGATGATGATTCTGAATTAGGGCAACTCTTTCATCAATACGCAACGCACGGTGAGTTTGTCCCAGACGATATTACAATTAAAACATGGCAGAACTACGTCAGGACGAAAGTGGAACAAAAAGCCTACAATCCGGAGACCGATTTACTTGTTCTTGACGGTATCCCTCGGAACATTGCACAAGCCGAATTATTATCCCCTTATATTAATATCCTTAGGATCCTCTTCATGGTTTGTGAAGATCGGGAAGTAATGTTTGAACGGATACGCGGGCGAGCAATAAAAGAAAAACGACGGGACGATGCTGATGAGTTAGTTGCTCGGTACCGATGGGACCTATACAAACGGGATACGGAACCTCTGATTGACTATTACCCTCAAGAGATGATTAGGATTATTGATGCTGATACTATCCCTGCTGAAGTGCTGCATCAAATTTTATCTGTTATTGTTCCAATTCAGAAGAAATGTTTTTCCCCACCACATCTATAACGCATTATCATATTTCTTCAAACACACAAAACATACCGTTATTCAATTCTGCGATATAGGCGAATTTCTGGATGAATAAGTGCTCGTATTGGAAACGGTGCTTCTTTATCTGACATTCGGATTCCGAGAAACTGTGGGCTGCGCCTGAATGTTTTGTGCAGTTCATAGCGACTCCCCTCCTCTAATACCTCTTTGTAAAATAGCAGCGTTTCTTCAATTTCAATCTCTTCCAGCGGATACCAATCAACCTGTTCATAACCTTGCGGATTTTGCTCATATTTTTCAATAACTTCTCTGTTAGGCTGGATTATTAACGCCCATTCGGATTCCTCATCCTCAGACACCATTTCTCTATCCAATTCAGGTATAAGCCAATCAAATAGAATCTCTGGCGCACGGGAAATTGAGTTATCGTGTGGTATGTTCACTGATATCCATTCAGATGCTTTCTGAGTGGTAGGTTGAGATAGCATAATGGAAGCAAATGCAGCTGTATAAACAAACGAATAAAGCCAAACTGCACTTCCAAAAAAAATACCAATCCGTTTGTCAAGTGAGACGAGAAAAGTAGCGGCAAAGACTGTAAGTACTGGATAAAGAATCAGTAGATGCCGTGTAAAGGAGACCTTAAACGTCCCAATAAACAGTAGATACGGGATAGCAAAGGCGAGTATTAACAATCCTGTCTGTGTTTTTTTATTTGCAAACAGATTTGTAGCAACAGATTTTCTCAAAGATAGTATCGATTTTGCAAGTGCATAGATAACACTAAAGCTCACCAGAAGCGCGAGCGGCAAACCTATACCCCACTTCAAAAGTGTCCATAAATACAGAAACCGACTGATCCAACCAGTATCCCCGGTTGCAAATAATCCAAAATGCCCACGATGGTAGTGACCAACTTCATACAAGAAGTCCTCAAAAAAGAGATTCCATTCTGATGACATCAAATCAACCAACCAATATGGACATACGAGTGTAAAAGTTAGCGCAGTGACACCAACTATCCCCGCAAATTTTCGATAAAAATTCTCTGTTCTAATTAAAATCAAAAGAGATAGTCCGACAAAGATGGTTGTAAACTTTACCGCAATACCGATCCCAGCAACAATACCTAACCACAAACAAGTTCGGAACGTCAGATGAATATCCCGCGCAATTAACCAGAGAAATAAAGTAACACAAAAGGTGGCAGGTATATCAACAAGGGCAAAACGCGATTCATTGGTGGCGTGCAACATCGCGACTGCAAGGAATCCTGCAGCAATCTGTCCAACCTGTTTGTTATAAACCTGTGTTCCAAGACAATAGGTCAACCATATCGTGCTTGTGGACAACAACACGTTAATGAACCGTGCCATCCAGATCACACGTGCTTCGGTCATATCCACATCGAAGATCGCAAGGATTTTCCCGACCAGCGCAATCAGGTAAAACCATGCTGTTCCAGGCCAATTATAGATTTCAGGAGGGGCAGTGAAATTGATGAGATTTAGGATGTCTTGTGCAATTAATGTTTCACGAGGATCGGGAGAATTGGGTAACCCAACGCCAATGCCGAGAATGCGTAGCAAGAAACCGATGGCAAGAATAGCAAGCATTATCAAAATATTGAGATTGTATGTGCTATTTCTTTGTGGTATCGGTAATTTCATTTTTTAGTAAAATCAAAAGTACAGACATTCCTTTTAGTGCGGTTAGGAAACAAAACCATAATGGACAATTTAGCTTACATGTCGGGTTTCGCTACGCTCTACCCATAACTGTCAATTTAAGGAAATTTCTTCTTGTGGGAGTGAATCAACGCCAAATACGCGTATGGTATTTGTCGGGTTTTCAACCCCGCAGCATGCCATACGGGGAATGCCAACAGGCATTCGGACCGTTGATTTGGCGCATGCTGCGTTGATTTGGCTGAATGCCATACGGGGAATGCCTAATTGGCATTCATACCGTTGATTTGGCGCATTCATCGTTGATTTGGATTTAACAGCTTGAGTCTCACAAAATCGGGCTTAGAAAGCCCTCCCACAAGAGAAAAACCAGCATTTTTTTCTTAAGTTGACACCCGCAGCATGCCGGACGCGCATGCTGCGTTGATTTGGCTGAATGCCAAAGGGCATTCATAGCGTTGATTTATGGGTTTCGCTCCGCTCTACCCCGCCTACAAGGCTATTGGTAATTTCATTTTGGACGCTAACGTGATACTTTTGCCCACAATTTGATAGGAAGTAACTTCTGTACTCGCGCAATCTGTGTGGTCATAAATGGGAGTTCTAATTTCCTAAAAATTTCTTGCCACCTTTCAGGTTGCGTGTCGTCAACGTAGACAGGCACAAATCCGAGGTTTAGATAGGTTTTAATAGCAGGGATACGAAAATCATCTGTATCAAGTATAGAACAGGAAAATCCATGGTCGCGAAAATAGTAGAGAACGGCAAGTGATACCCATTTGCCAAGTTTATGTCCTGTATGTTCACCTAAAACGCCAACCATGTGCACGTATCCGACATCTGTCTCATCAACTGATTGCCGCCAAGCACATGCAGTGCCAACAGGAATATCTTGATATGTTACGAAATAGAGTCCATCTGGAACAAATACATCTCGTTCGGTAATTTCATTACGCGTATCTTGTACAGTGCGTTCTGTTCCACCGAACGAATCGCTGATAATGTTTGCCCAATGTCCCTCATCACCTTCTCGGTAGTTTCGCAGACCGTACCCTGCGGGAAGTTCTAATTTCGGTAAGCCTTCCAGATTAGGTCTGAGCATTCTGAGTTGTCGTGCCATTTGCTAATTCCTGTTGATACACTGCAAATAGGTTGTGGTAAGGATAAGGACGCGACAAAATAGGAAAAATAGCGAGTGAAAGTTTTTTAACATTATGTTAAAAACAATACCTTCGCCAAAAATGATTGAATAAATAGGGCTGTTGTCCTAAAGTTATAACAGTTTACCATAACTTAGAAAGGACAACCGCCCATGATTGACATTATAGCACTGTTTATAGTGAAATCCGAAAATATGTGCACACTCCCTGGTAGATGCGGTTTCCTAACCAATGCGGAATCATATAGAATGCCATGCGCACATTCTACCAAGCGCATTCTGCCGAACTATGAGACTGGATAAATACAGTCCGGTCAGGAAACCGAATCCGCTAAATGCCATGCGTGCATTTGGCGTTGAAGCGAACCTCTCAATGTTTATGGTGAATGTGAGTGCTAAACTCATAGATACGCTCCGTTGTAAAAGAGGTTTGAAGTATTTACACGAAACATTAAAAATACTTCCGCAAAAACCTGAACCTATTGTTATTCAACAAATCGCACAACATCTGGGAGCAATCGGTGCTATTCATCACACGCAACCTGAACTAAACCCTGGATAATTGGCGAAGGTATTGTCTAAATAGAGTTCCTATTCAGGAAATGTAACGCGCTCGTATATTTCTTGCACTTGGCAATCGAAAAATTCATGGCTTCAATATAATTTTGAATTTCTTGCCAATCATCACGTCTAATCGGCGGAATCTCTAATTGTGGAAGGACAACTTCATCAAGGGCGGTATTTGTGCCTTCAATAAGATTAGAGTCTATTGCTTCTTTAGCAATACTCATTGGAACGGAAAAATTGACATCGGGTGCGATTCCAGCATAAGCCTTGAGTTCACCCAAAAGATTTGCCGATTGCTCAATTAAAAGATCTATTTGTGGGTTTTCCCAAGCAAGTCTGTTAACGAAAGAAGGTGAAAAACTCTTATATTCTCTCTGTTGCTTGTATGTACCCGCAGTGAAGTTTTTCATATTATCATTTCTGGCGTTTTATGAAAACGAAAATCCTATATTATCATTTTCACCTGTTTTTGAGAATCGTAAATTCTTTGCTTAAATTCTACAATTTGTTATTTTATAGCCGGTATTCCTAAAGGTATACAAGTTATGATGACGAAGTCGAAATAGAATTGCGAACTTCGTTGACAACAGCATCGGAGGTAATACTTTCGCCTTGCCCTTCAAAGTTGAGAAGGATACGGTGACGGAGGGCAGGAAGAAGCACAGCATCAATATCCGTGTGGGCAACGTTATAACGTTCGTCAAGCAGTGCCTTAATTTTTGCGGTAAGGATTATCGCTTGAATACTACGGATGCCAGCACCGAGATGGACATAACGTTTGACAATCTCTGGTGCCTCTTGGAAGTCAGGGTGCGTGGCACGGACAAGTCGGATAATGTGTCGCTCAACATGTTCCGCGATGATAACCTGTGGAACAAGTTGGCGCATCTGGTTAAGCGTTTCGGCATTTGTAACTTTGTCGATTGTGATATCTGTTCCAGATGTCGTGCGCCGCATAATCTGGACTATTTCATCCTCATCCGGAAATTCGATGAGTAGTTTGAATAGAAACCGATCAAGCTGTGCTTCTGGGAGTGGATAGGTGCCCTCCATCTCAAGTGGATTTTGTGTGGCGAGTACACAGAAAGGTTCTTCCAATTTGTGGCTGGTCCGACCGACAGTGACAGTGCGATCCTGCATTGCCTCAAGAAGTGCAGATTGTGTGCGTGGTGTTGCTCTATTAATTTCATCAGCAAGGATAAGTTGTGCAAAAATGGGGCCTTGTTGGAATTCGAACTGTTTTCTACCATGTTCGTCTTCGACGAGGAACGTTGTACCAGTGATATCGGATGGCATCATATCTGGAGTGAAATGGATCGGTTTGAAGGTAAGATTAAGTGCTTCACTGAGCGTCCGAATGAGTTGGGTTTTGCCTAAACCGGGTATGCCTTCAAGCAGCGCGTGTCCGTTGGCAAGTAGACAGAGGAGCACACCTTCAACAATCTCGTCTTGACCAACAATTCGTTTTTGAACTTCGGTCTTGACACAATAGAAGGTATCACGAAATTCTTGGATTTGGGTCTCTAAATTCATATTTTTCGGCGCGCGTGCAAACTATTTTTAGGTTAGGTAGAACGCAGTAAAACCTATAAGTGTCAATTTAGGGGATAATTCCCGCCAAACCTTGTAGGGCCAAATCAACGCCAAATGCGCTTTTTGGCATTTGGCGGGGTCTCTGTGCCCCGCCATTGCTGATGACGGTATGAATGCCTTTTGGCATTCCCCGGAGACTCGCCCCTACAATCGGGTTACGGTGTTGTTTTGGTTAATAATGTGTGAAACCTGAAATAAATCCTTAAATTGACACCTATGGGTAGAACGCAGTAAAACCCAACAAGTATCATAAACACATTTCAGATTAATTTGAAAACCCACTACAGATCACATAATATCTACACTCACGAATTTTACCAGTTATCTCTGGTAACGTAGAGAGAACGGTTTTCCATAGGGAGTGAGACACGTTGCCCACCTAACCGATGTGACTCAATCATGCCCATCAATGTCTCTTGACTGCGCCGGGCAAGATGAACAGGTCCCTTCGTCTCTCGGTCTTCGTCAAGTGCTTCGGCGATATCTGTAATACCCATCACGGTTCCAGTGGCGCGGGATACTTCAGGAAACGGCACATCTTCATAGAAAGTTCCCTGTTTCTTCCGGAATTGAACTTCTCTACTGTTGTTTTGGACTCGGATTTTACCGCCGGTACCGCAGACCTCATATTCCGGTCCAGTGCCAGCAGTATTATATCCGTGGACTCCATTAGAAAAACGGATATAACCACAAGTAATTGCTGGATCAACGTTTAAACGGTTACCATCCCAATCAGAATCCTTGCATGAAACAGTGCCTTGAACAAAGTCAACCTCTGGATCTTTAGCGAGGAAGAGGAGCATGTCTGCAGCGTGCGTTAATCCCCAGAGTGCGGAACTTGCTCCGTATTGTGCGATGGTGCACTGGATGTCTCCGATTTCGCCTGCATCAACAAGTTCTCGGACCTTACGGTAGATAGGCATAAAACGGCGCTGTGTGCCGTAGTTGAATTTGACACCGTGTTTTTCAACAATATCTACCATGATGTCTGCTTCTTCCATGGAACAGCAAAGCGGTTTTTCACAATAGATACCTTTGACACTGTTTTCAGCAGCAAAAACGGTAATTTCTGCGTGTGGTCCGGGTCGCGTGGCAATACAGACAATGTCGGGTTTTTCTTTTTCTATCATCTCTTGATAATCTGTATAGGCACGTTCTGCTCCGTAACGTTGTCGAATGGTTTCAGCTTTTTCGGCAAATACATCTGAAACAGCCACGAGATTTGTTCTATCACAAGCAACAGCGGCTGCAGCGTGTGAGAACGGCTGCCAGATAAAACTATCGGGACGATCTGCTACCTCATCGTCAATCGTTGCACCCATCCGTCCGCATCCGATAAGGCAGGTTTTATATATGTGTGGCATGTTTTCTCCAATTCATTGTAAGCACGCTTTGTGAGCGTGGTAAACTTATTCAATTCTTTGTAGACACTTCCCAATTTCTTGTAAGTGCGTTGAACACCTTTAAACGTGGCATCTAACAACGTCCAAACTTTTGAGGTCGCCAGTTTTTTCATCAAATTCAGTCCATTCTTTAGGTTTTATTTTTGTATGGTTTAAGATGTTTTGCAATATGTTATCAAAATCCTTAGTCAAAATCAAGAGAATATCTTAATAAGACAAGGGTATTTATAGTAAGCTTTAGGATTAACGGGACATTTTGAGATGTGAATCAACGCCAAATGCGCGTCTGGCATTTGGCGGGAGGGAACTCCGATTCCCGACTATCAGTGAGTTTCGTCGCGATTCGGAGATCGCTCCTACAGAAAATGTGTCCCTTTATTTTTCAAGTTCACTATAGTTTTAGGAATTATCAGTTGATGGGTGTTACTGAAAGTTTATATTGTCCGTTGGGTAGAGCGAAGTGAAACACATAAATCAACGCTGTGAATGCCTGTTGGCATTCAGCGGGTGTCAATTTAGCGGAGATTTTCTTGTAGGAGGGAAACCTTGTCCGCCCGATTTCTTTCCAAACGCCCATCTTTATTGTAGGGGCAGGGTCTCTGTGCCCTGCCCCACGATGTGGACGAGGATTGCAAGCCTTAAATTGACGCATACATAAGGGTAGAGCTTGCGAAACCCAACGGACAATAATATTATAAAACATCAACGTATGTGATAAAATGCATCAGAAATATAGAAAACTAAATAACCTTACCATAACATTTGTAAGTTGACACAAAAATCTGTTTGGCATAAAATAAGGTTAATAAATAAGGTTAATAAATAAGGTTAATAAATAAGAGACATTATAATGATTTAATCGGAAGTGTCTGATAATGCCAAGACCGAAATATAGGCAAAAAATGGATGGCGTGTCCGT
>JAGWBU010000026.1:21235-42089 GCA_021295735.1 Candidatus Poribacteria bacterium
GCAAGCGCTACCCGACGGACGAACTTTAGATTTTATGAAAGACCAAAAACTACGGACAATTAAAACGTTATAATGTCTAAGGTTAATAGTTGATATTTTGGAGGAATTTCAACCATGAAAAAGTTTATTTGTTTATTCACAACAATGATTTTTGTAGTATGTGGTACAATCGCTTTCGCAGCAAATCCAGCCGAAGATACAATTTTTCACTTTCCGTTTGATGAAGGTAACGGGGACACAACCGCAGACATATCCGCAAATAAGTTTAAGGGGACAATCAATAATGCGGAATGGGTTGAAGGTGTCGTAGGACAGGCACTACAATTTAACAATGGTGCCGTTACTGTTCCAGCATTCGGTGTTGATGAACCAGCGGAGATGACAATTGAATTGTGGTTCAAACCTACTGAAAAGATCGCTGGCGGTGATAGGATAGATATTATGTATCGTGGCAACGGTGGTGGTAGACCCCATCTCACATTCAACCGAGGTGGAATACTTTTCGGGTGCTACGTTGCCACGAAAGCAAAGGAATTTCAAGTAGTAAGCACGTACAACGCTTTTGAACCACAATGGTACTACCTCGTTCTAACACAAGATAAGGATAAAGCCATCATGTATATTGATGGTAAAAAAGATGGTGAAGCTGATTCTGGTGGTGATGTCCGAATGGACTTCGGAGTACACGGCATGTCTATCGGTGCCAATACCGGCGGCAGCAATTTCTTTAACGGCACGATTGACGAAGTGAAAATGTGGAGTGTTGCACTTACAGCAGAGGATGTAAAGAAAAATATGGATCAAGCACTTGCTGTTGAGGCATATAACAAATTGGCAATTACTTGGGGAAAGATAAAATCACGGGATTAGTCAAATATGCGTGGGTAGCTTATGATGCTACTCACGCTATTTCTATACTGGCGTTCTGTTGCTAAGGAATGCAAATTATGAAAGACAAAAATTTAATAGTTCCCGCGCCAGTCAGTGCTAACGGTGATGATGTAACAACTTGGGCACTTCCCGAAGGCGCAATTGCTCGATTGGGACGTGGTAGCGTCCGTGATATGACATTTTCACCAGACGGGCAGTGCTTCGCAGTGGCATCAGCAATTGGACTCTGGTTGTACGAACTCTCTACACTATCCCCTATCACACTTTGCGATACCGAACGCGGGATGACTGACAGCATCACATTTTCACCTGATAATCGTTGGATTGTCACACATACTTGTGCTGGAGATATAAAGATATGGGATATTGAACGCGGTGTTTGCATCACCAAAGTAGATGATCACGGCAGAAGCGGCATTTCTAAACCTGTCTTCTCTCAAGACGGGCAGCGCATTGCAGCGATTAGTTTTAGCAGTCATGGAAAAATATATGTTTGGTGTCTGCACACTGGAGAACAACTCAGTGAAACTGAAATCCAATACTCCTACGATATTTATCCATACCGATTTACCCCTGATGCAAGGCTGCTGGTGGGGAAAAAGAGCGAGAGGGATGCTGATCCCGAAGCTTTCATTATATGGCATGTTGAGACGGGAGAACGAATCGGTTGTATTACGGAATATCCCGACGAGATGGAGAATCTCCGTTTTTCACCGAATGGAAGACATCTTGCTGCCAGTAGTTCAGATGGTGCAATCTGGGTTTGGAATATAGAAAAAGGACAACTGGTAACAACATATACCGATTACAGCGATGCCAAGATATTTCCACATTACACATCAACGGATGAACTGATTGCGGCAGTCGTATCCGATCGCAAAGTTGAGGTCTGGAATATAGAGCAGAACGAAAAACTTGACGAGTTTGAACATCGGGGAAATAGCGGGAGATATTCGTGTTTTTCAGAAAATGGCACGCACACGCAATTGGCGGTTGCAAGTCCTAGTGAAATCAAAATCTGGACGAAAGGTAATAATGCCGACACTCATACCGTTTCAACCATTCATGGACATATCCCGACGATAGACACGTTAGCCATTTCAGAAAACGAAAAGACACTTGCTGCCGGCCTTTGGCGTGATAACGTCCTTTTATGGAATATCGCGAGCAGGTGCTCTTATCGACCACACGACGAGAAACTTCCCGGAACTAATCATAATGTTTTTCTCTCTCCTGACAGGAAAATCATTTCTATGAACGTATATGGAGATAATTTATACGTGTCTGAGGTGAGTAAAAGTCAAGCCATTGCTAAGATTACTGGACCGGAAGAAGGCTTAGGTCGCGCCAAGGCATTCGCTCCCACAGGACATCGGATTGCAAGAGCGGATCGAAACGATAACATACACATCTGGGAACGGATACCTATCTTAAATAACAAAACGGAAGCCGAAAGTTGGAAAAAGCACATTACACTCCTCAACGATAAGGATTTTTTTGATGGGTTGAGGTACAATCCTAATGGGTTGGCGTTTAGTCCGGATGGGAAACGACTCGCAAGCATATCACGGTCACGGGATTGCAAAGCCTGTTTGTGGGACGCTGATTCAGGTGAACAGATTACGGAACTTTCTTTAACATCTCCGACAAACTATGCGAAAGACGCTGGGATTGTGTTTTCACCAAATGGTGAGATTATTGCTGGCGGCAAGTTGGGTGAGATTAGATTGTGGGACGCTACCGATGGTAGAATGCTTATGACACTTCCACAACCAGAAGGAAACCATCGACCAATTACGCTGTGTTTTTCACCTTGTGGGCACTACTTACTTTCGGGTTCGTGGTGGCAAAAGGGTTTACAAAAGGTGCCTATCCGTTTATGGGAGGTTGCAACAGGTAAGAACATCGCCACCTTTTGGGGACACACTACTGACGTTCAGTGTTTTGCATTTTCGCAGGATGGCACGCTATTAGTGAGTGGTGGGCATGACGGTGCAATCTATCTCTGGGATTTGACGCCTTATCTGTAGCATATTCAAAAAGGTTTATATGCTATAATGCCCTCCAGCAAACAATAAACAAAATGTGACTTTTTTCTCGTTTCGGTGTATACTATTATCAACCTATAAAACCCACGCAAAACGGTTAAGAAACAGTTTTGCCACACCTGAGGATAAGTGAAATGCCCATCCGGCACCCACTTTTGGACGTTACGGAAATTGACACAAATATTGAAACATACCTGAAGCAAATTGGTGAAATGACATATCGATTTCCAGAACACGACTCAGGGTGTCAATCCTTTCGGACAGTAGTGGACAATCAACATTGGTTCGTCAAATATGCCGATACACCGCAACCTATCACATGGCTCAAGCAAGCCGTGCGCTTTCATGCTGCTGTCCAACATGAGGCACTCCCCCGATTGCATAACACCTTCACGACTCCCGATGGATTCGTACTCGTCTACGATTGGGTAGATGGCGAGGGGTTGCGCCCCGAAAGGGAACTTAGTGCTGGTGAATTACATCCGCTGGACAGGTTTTGTGCCTTGCCAACAGTTGAGATAGTTGCGGCACTCAACGTTATCTATGATGTCCACATCCTCATCGAAAAAAGAGGTTTCATCGCTGAAGATTTTTACGATGGATGCATTATCTACAACTTTGAAAAAAAGCAGGTCCATCTGTACGATTTCGACCACTACCATCCGAAACCTTTCATAAATGACCGCGGAAGGTTGTCTGGTTCACGACGCTTTATGGCACCAGAGGAATTTCAGAAAGGGGAGCGAATCGATGAAAGAACAAACGTTTTTATGTTGGGGCGCACAGCATTCGTGTTGCTTACTAACAACAGCAATTCACGAGACGACTGGAAGGGAAACGATGCTATGTGGAACGTCGCGAAAAAAGCAACGAATGTGGACAAACAGTTGCGATACCAATCTGTCCAAGAATTTGTGTCAGCATGGCACACCGCAATAGAGACAAACAAAATTCCAAGTGCCTGACACAGTTCGGGCGGAGATAGGGACAATATTTATGCAAAAAATTACCGATAACGAAATTCAATTCTTCAACGATAATGGATACCTTATTCTTAAAGGAGTTATCCAACCAGATGAGCTTGCTGTCATACAACAGGAGAGTCAGAGACTCATTGATGAGATTTTGGCGGGAGGACCCGCAGATGAATGGTGCATGCGTGGGCCCGAAGGCATCCCTTACTATCTCACCTATCTCCATTCACACCCGAACGAATTTTCACTGAAGCTGCTCGGACATCCCTCTATTGGCGATCTGCTGCACAGGATCATCGGACCCGATTTTATTCCATGCTACGAATCTCTCGTCTTTAAATTACCAAAACACGGTTCTTCTGTCAGATGGCACCGTGATGGCAATGCAATCCGAGAAAATCATCCTATCTTCAATGTTGACATATACATTGATCATTCTACCGTTGACAACGGATGTGTTTGGGTCATTCCGAAAAGTCATCTGTGGGGAATTGAAGAAGCACAGGAAATCATTGATAAAGGCGTAGTCAATTTTGATCGTCCAGATGCTGTGCCTGCAGAGGTTGAACCGGGTGATATCTTACTGCACCATACCAAAGTTTTGCACGGTAGTAAAATAAATACAAGCGATACACTCCGCAGAGTCATTTACTTTGATCAACGGACACCGAGATGGAATACGCTTTACAAGTGGTGGCAAACCGAATTCCTGACGCAACGGTGCAAAATGTATCAACGTGCGCTGCATGAACGCCGCACTAACCCATATCCATCAGATACAGAGCAGTTTGCTTACGAAGTGCCGGTTGATATGCCAACGTGGAACCCAGATGATAACTTCGATTTGCGGATTCAGCACCGCACTCATGCCTATAAGGGATAGCTGAAAACAGGAGAATTGGGGAATGAATGTTCTACTTGTAGGCGGTTCGGGACACGTCGGAACGATGACACTTCCTTACATGAAGGAACATCACAATTTTCGCGTGCTTGACCTTGCCCCACCAAAGGACGAATCCATAGAATACATCCAAGGGTCAGTTACCAATGTAGACATCGTACAAGAAGCGTTGAAAGGTATGGATACATTTGTCTACATGGTGATGTTACGTCCAACAAGTGACCGCTCATCTGTCGCAGATTTCCCTGACATCATTGCAAACTACGATGTGAACGCAAAGGGACTCCATATCCTACTTCATGCTGCGAAGGAAGCAGGAATACCCCATGGTGTCTACACCAGCACTTTCACCGTCCATGAACGCACCCGAAATAGTTATCCTTATGAGGACCTTGTCCCACGAGATAATCCAGGTGTTTACGGATTAACGAAAAGTTTCGGAGAACAAGTTTGTGAATATTTTGCTCGTGAACATGACATGTCTCTAATTGCGTTACGAATTACAGGTCCATCAACACGGGAACAGTGGTTAGAACGCCGCAACCAACCGAAAGACTCGTCAGTCCATATCTGGTGGACAGATGAGGAAGATTTGGCACGTGCATACCTCGCCGCCATCTCGGTTGAACACGAAGGCTTTGATGCTGTGTTTATTGCAGGAGACTATGAACAGGAGGAGATCAATCTTTCAAAAGCAAAACGATTGTTAGGTTGGGAACCGTTGACGCATACGCTGGCGTTGTGAACATGCATTTAAATTTTAGTTTTCTGTTAATTTGACATAGATGTTACTTCATGCTACAATATACTTAAGATAAAGTCGAGGGTTTACGTTGAAACGACAGAGGTATGTCAGAATGCGGGGTTTGTACCGACAATTCTCTGCACACCAACAGAGTTAATGGAGGAAATTCACGTGAAAGAGAAACCGGATACTCGCACGGATCCTGTCCTTGAAGAATGTTATCGAATGAAAGAAGCATTTGCTGCAAAATTCAATTCGGCGCAGGAACTCCACGATTATCTAAAAGCAGAGCAAAAAAATTTAAAGCCTTGGGTTGGAAATATCTGCCACTTCCACCACCCCGAATTAAGGAAGATTCAAGTGAAAAAGAAACTTGATATCCAAACAGATTTTATCCTGCTTGCACTTATTTTTCAAATGTGGTATTCTGTTAGATATATAAAGGAAAATTGTCTTTATGTCGCACCCAGAACTAACATTAACTGAACATCGCCCCTTTCAAACCCAACGCAAAGATACTTGGTGGGTACAACCTTTAGTTGTATTTATCGGGTTCGGTATATTTGTTGTTTACACGACATATCGTGTTTTTGAAGGTGCACATTTTCTGCCAGAACATGCACCTTATTTAACACCTTTCTATTCACCACTTCTTTTTGGACTTAACGAGCATACCAATGCACATAGTTGGTTTGGTGCAATGCCTGAATGGATGCCAGCATTTATTACACCTGCAGTCCTAATTTTGTGGTCACCACTCGGATTTCGGTTTACATGTTACTACTATCGCGGAGCATATTACAAAGCCTTTTGGGCAGACCCTCCTTCATGTTCAGTATCAGAACCGCGTAAAGGGTATAGAGGTGAACATTCTTTCCCATTGATAATTCAGAACATTCATAGGTATTTTATGTACATTGCGATTATTTTTTTGGGTATTCTATCCTATGATGTATGGCTTGCTCTTTGGTTTGATGATGGAAACGGTGGTAAAACTTTCGGAATCGGCATAGGAACTGTCATCTTAGCAGGAAATATAGTCCTATTAGCTGGGTATATTTTTGGGTGTCATTCATTACGCCATCTTGTGGGTGGCACAGTGAATCTACTTTCTAAAGCACCCGTACGCCGAAATGTGTATAACTGTGTCAGTTGTCTAAACCGTAGACACATGCTCTGGGCGTGGATGAGCCTTTTTTGGGTCGGTTTTTCTGACCTCTATGTTCGCACAATTGCTGTTACCGGTTGGAAGGATTGGATTACGTTTTAAGTAATGTCTATAGAGAGGAAATTTTAGCTTGGCATCTTACGAAACTTTTGAATATGACGTACTAATAATCGGAGCTGGAGGCGCAGGGTTGCGCGCTGCAATTGAAGCATCTACAGGCGATCTGAAAGTTGGATTGGTTTGTAAATCTCTCCTTGGTAAAGCACATACTGTGATGGCGGAAGGCGGTGTCGCTGCCGCATTAGCAAATGTTGATGAGAGAGATAGTTGGAGAGCTCATTTTGCTGACACAATGAAGGGTGGGCAATACCTCTCTAACGCACGGATGGCAGAACTTCACGCCAAAGAATCGCCTGACCGCGTGCGTGAACTTGAAGCTTGGGGAGCACTCTTTGATCGGACAAAAGAAGGTAGTATTTTACAACGAAACTTCGGCGGACATCAGTATCCACGGCTTGCTCACGTTGGCGACCGAACCGGTTTAGAGATGATTCGTGCCTTGCAGGATCACGGTATCCACCAAGGCATCGAAGTACACATGGAGAATACCATCGTTTCACTTCTCAAGACAGGGGATAGGGTCTCAGGTGCTTTCGGTTACGAGCGCGAAAAAGGACGATTTAAAATCTTTTCGGCAAAAGCTGTCGTCTTGGCAACAGGGGGCGTTGGAAAGGCTTACAAAATCACAAGCAACAGTTGGGAATATACCGGCGATGGACATTCTCTTGCATACCATGCGGGTGCTGAGCTGATTGACATGGAATTCGTCCAATTTCACCCAACTGGTATGGTCTGGCCCCCCAGCGTTAGAGGCATCTTAGTTACCGAGGGGGTTAGAGGTGAAGGTGGAATTCTTACAAATAGCGAAGGTAATCGTTTCATGTTTGACGATATTCCTGACCTCTATGTGAACCAGACAGCAGACAACCCTGAAGAAGGGTGGCGTTATACACAAGGTGATCGTGACGCGCGTAGACCCCCGGAATTGTTAACCCGTGACCATATTGCACGTTGCATCGTGCGGGAAGTTCACGAAGGTAGAGGCAGTCCACACGGTGGTGTGTTCTTAGACATCGCTTGGATAAAAGAGAAAATCCCGAACGCTGCCGAACATATCCGCAGAAAACTGCCGAGTATGTATCATCAATTCAAGGAACTTGCTGATATTGACATCACTGAAGAACCGATGGAAGTCGGTCCTACGACACATTATATTATGGGCGGTATCCGTGTAGATGCCGATTCTCAAATGACTTGTGTTCCAGGTCTCTTCGCAGCAGGTGAATGCGCCGCTGGTTTACACGGTGCGAATCGTCTTGGTGGTAACTCTTTATCCGACCTCCTTGTCTTCGGGAAACGGGCGGGTGAATACGCTGCACAATTTGCTCAAGAAAACGGAGCAGTTGTGCTTGAGGAAAGTGCAATAGATGAAATTGCTCAGCATGTTCTAAAACCTTTTGATAATCCAGAGGATGGTGATAACCCTTACGAAATTCAAGCACAACTTCAAGAGAAGATGCAGGAATTAGTGGGTATCGCGCGTAGTCAAGAAAACTTAACACAAGCATTGGCGGAAATCCAAGGTTTGCGTGAAAAATCGGATAATGTACATGCTATCGGCAATCGAGAATATAATGCGGGGTGGCATACTGCACTTGACCTCGACTGTCTGCTCACGGTTTCAGAGGCGATTGCACTTGCAGCGCTTGAACGCAGAGCAAGTATCGGCGCGCATTCTCGTGATGATTATCCAGAGAAAGAAGAACCAGGAGCAGAAAAATATAACACTATTCTCCAAAAAGCTGACGATGGCACAATGACTATTCGCCGTGAACTTGTTCATGAATTGACTGAAGAGTATCAGCAAATTATAGAGGAAATGGGATAGGCACGACACACTGGAAGGAATCCAAAATGGCAAAAGCAACTTTTAGAATCTGGCGTGGAGATGCCAGCGAAGCACAATTCGTTGATTACGAAACAGAAGTTTCCGAAGGAATGGTCGTTTTAGACGCTGTTCACCGTATTCAAGCGGATCAGGCAAATGACCTCGCTGTGCGATGGAACTGCAAGGCTGGCAAATGCGGATCCTGTTCAGCAGAAGTGAATGGCAATCCTAAATTGATGTGTATGACGCGCCTCAACGATTTACCACTTGACCAACCCGTTACCGTTGAGCCAATGCGCGCCTTTCCGATCATAAAAGACTTGGTTACTGACGTGTCGTGGAACTTTAAAGTCAAAAAAAAGATGAAACCTTTTACGCCACGACCGCCTGATGCAGAAGATGGCACATGGCGCATGGAACAAGAAGACATTGACCATGTCCAAGAATTCCGAAAATGCATTGAATGCTTTCTCTGTCAAGATGTTTGCCACGTCTTGCGTGAGCATGATCTTCATGATGAGTTTATAGGACCCAGGTTCTTTGTATACGCAGCATCTTTGGAAATGCATCCTATTGATACCGAAAATCGGTTAGAAGAATTAAAAAATGAGGACGGTATCGGGTACTGTAACATCACCAAATGCTGTACGAAAGTTTGTCCTGAACATATCACGATTACAGATAATGCAATTATTCCGCTGAAAGAACGAGTTGTTGATGAGTTTTACGATCCAATTAAAAAACTCTTCCGCATTTTTAGTGGATAAGTATAGGGTAGACCATGTCTAAAAACGCAATCCGTGATGAAATCCTAATTGATCAAAAGGTTACTTACGATTTCTGGACGGACACATACACTCAGGAGTAGGGATTGATCCAATCATAACAAGACCCTTCGAATGTGAGGAGTACTCGCTTATCCCAGGGAACTTCCCATCTGTCCTAAGGATGTTAAAATGAAAATATTAATCAGTTCAGTTTTTTTCACATTTCAGCTTGCCCTGCTGTGTGGTTGTACAGGTCAAGCAACGTCAAATTTTTTAGATGGTGCTGCAAAGGGTGCTCTGATTGCTACGGAAGCACAGTTAGAAGCTGAAATAGAATTTCAAAAACGTAAACTGGCAATTCAAGCAGAAAAAAACAGAATTCTTGCACAACGTAATGCTGTTATAGAAAGCAAGCTAAGTAAATTAGGAACTCCACTAAATGTAGGGGTAACATCAATTGGTGGACGCAAGACTATTGTATATACTTATGATTCCAAAATTACTATAAATCGCGTTATCATTGTTTTGGGCACTCCTGATAATGCAGCGAAAGAAAATGGTTTTACTGTATATCGATGGGGAAGTTATTTTGCCAGCGACGCATTAGGGTTCGTAATGATTGCTAAACCAATAGAATAGAAGGTGATATATGTTCACAACCCTACAAATAATAGTCCCCCTTCTATTCGCTATCATCGGACTTATACTCGCTGGATTTTACACGCTTGAAATGGATGGAAAGTTTTTTTTAATTGAAAATGTTCCCACCCGAGTCAATGTCGAAACAGGAGAACAATTTTTCTCACCAAAATCTGTTGACCGCTTAAAACAAATTGTGTGGAATCAGCAGCAACCTGTCCGAACTGTCACGTTGCCTGTATATGAGTATACAAATTAACATAGCTATATTTTTTTGACCAATCCCGGAGACATAAATAATGGCAAGTAAAAACGATATATTAAGAGTTGGTGTAATTGGACCTGGTGGTGCAGGACGTGGAAATACACTTGGATTTGCAACACGTCCGGATTGCCAAGTCGTCGCTGCTGCAGACGCGTATGAGTCCAGTTTAGACGCTTTAGAAAACGCACTTCAGCAAAGAGTTGAAGATTACAAACCCAATAGTATGACACGTTACCTCGGTGAATATGAATTTGTTGAGATGCTCAATCATGAAGACTTAGACATTGTAGGGGTTTTCTCACCGCATTCTCTGCATGATATTCACGTGAAATACGCGCTCCGCGCGGGATGTCATGTAATCGTTGAAAAACCGATGGCAAATATCGTTGGTGATGCGATTACAATAACCAAACTCGCTATTGGCAGCGGCTTACACCTTGTCGGTGGCTATCAGCGCCATTACGAAGACACCTACATTACTGGCAGACGTGCAATCGCCGAAGGACTCATCGGTAACCTGAAAAAGTTTGAGGTCTACATGGCACAACGTTGGGGAGCAGGTGGATGGCGCGGCGACCCTCGCTTTTCTGGTGGTGGGCAACCAAACGATTCAGGTAGCCATTTGCAAGATATTTTCCTTTGGATGACTAACGTGTTACCCGCTGAGGTCTACGGCACAACCGACATGAAATTTGAAGATGATGACGGAAATCTTGTGCCGAAGTTCGTTGAGATTAATTCCTACTCTGACGTAAAACTTAACAACGGCGCGGAAGGTACAATCACTATTCTTGGAAACACACGGATCGGATTTGAAGAATGGGTCATTCTTGAAGGTGACGAAGGCACGATCGAAATCAAAAAAGGTATCCGTTATATACCCAAGGGCGGCGAAGCCCAGCCACTTTCATACCCACGTCCCGAAGGATATCCACGCAGTAAAGTTGACCAACTTGTCGGTCTTGTGAAAGGTGAATACGAGGCAAACTACACATCCGGTGTTAATGGCGTACGAACCAGTTGGTTAACAAACTCTATTCTTGAAGCTGGTAAGGGACCTGACGAAAAGAACAGAGTAGATTGCGACAAACTTATTGAAAAAGAAGGGTATAGTCGTCAAGAAGTTTTATCCCTAATTGACCAATGCATGTCAAAACAGATGTATTAGAGCAGAAATTTCTTGTTATATAATAACACCTACTTGCAAAGCACGTTTATTCAGTTTTGTGAGTTAGATTCTCAACGGTCTGTTTATACCTATTTAGCAAGGAGAAAAATCATGAAATTTGTCAACTACAGCTTACTTGCTATTCTGATGCTTGTAACATTAGTGCAAACCGGTTGTTTATCCGGTGGTGCTATGGGGACAGCAGAGAATTTAGTTGAAGCGAAAGATTACCGTGCTGCGATAGAAGTTTACCAAAGTGTCGTTGATACCGAGCCCGGGACAGCTGATGCGCGTAAAGCACAACTTGCCATCGGCAAACTCCAAATTGAGAAAATGAATCAACCTTCACAGGGTGTTAAAGCTTATGAAGCAATTATTGCTGAAGCGCCCGAAAGTGATGAAGCTGCAGAGGCACACTATCGCCTCGGAAAGCACTATTACTATAGGCAGAAAGATTTTGGTGCGGCGCAAACCCAATTTGATACGATTGTTAACAAATTCCCTCATTTGGATTTAAGCCATGATGCTCATCTGATGTTAGCAAAAAGTTATGAAGAAGGTCAAAAGTTTGAACAAGCTGTGGAAGCTTTTGATAGTTTTGCTAACCGTAACCCGCAAAGCGAACGAGCTGTACAAGCCCTTGTTAATAAAGCGCGAATACAGCGTGAATTGATCAAAGATGATGATGAGGCAAAACGCACCCTTCAATATACCGTCAAGAAATATGGCAGAATTGATGCAGCGCAATCGCACATTGAAAAAGCAAAAGAAGAACTGACCGAACTCAACGCTTCCATTCCTAAGCCAGATAACCCGGAAGATACACAAATTGGGCGGGCCATCGCGAGGCAAGAAGCACGCCGTGAAAGAGATCGTCCACGAGGTGTTGAAAAAAGTCCGATTGTGAAATCTAAAGTTGTTTTAGAGAACTCCGGTTTCGGAATTACCGCAGATGAGGTCATGAGAAACTTTGGCGGACAAGCCGCTATTGCGGGAGATGAACAAGGCAGCTATCACGACGCAGAACTGATGATTGCAGGATTCTTTTACGGTGATGAGGACTATCGTAATGCAGGGGCGTTATACTTTGATGCTATAGCACGCGCTGAAGCTGAAAAAGCAAAAATTGATCCCTATAGCTATCTACGACTCTCAATTTGCTACCGAAAATTAGGTATGCATCAAAAGGCATCAGCAGTACTGAAAAAAGCTGCAAGCAAAAATAGTAAAGTAATTGATGCGGTAATAACTACCGGAGAAACTCAATACACGAATGAGGAGTACGAGAAAGCACTTGAATCATTCAACTCTGTTGTCGGTTTAAATCGCAACAAAGATGCAGAATTATATTGGTTAATCGGCAAGACGCATGAAAAACTTGGAGATTACGAAAAAGAGAAAGATGCCTTTGAACAGGCTGTCGCAAAAAATCCTGAGGATACCGATGCGTTGCAAAGCCTTGCAGAAGTACTACACTACCGTTTGAATGACAGAAAAACCGCTGCGATTTTCCAAGACCTCGTTGAACAGAAGAGGGATTCTTTTATTGCAATGAAAACTCTTGGAGACGTGTGTTTCAAACACGGGGAATATAATAAAGCACAGATCAAGTATAAATCCGCTACCAGAATCGCAAAACGTCTCTTGGAAAACACAGAAAATCCAGTAGAAAAACGGACACTCACACATGAATACGTTTATGGAACTATCCTTACTGCACTTTCAAGTTTCAAAAAAGGTAGAGAAGCGGACGCGCAGACCTTGCTTGACACTCTGGCTACTGAATATCCTGAGCACTCATTGCTCCCTTACGCAAAAGGTGAGATCGCCTTACTTAAAGGAGACGAAAAAGTTGCTGTGGATGCCTTCAAAGAAGCTATAGAAAAAGACCCACGCGTTGACATTCCTGTGATAGCACTTGGGGATTATTATGTATCTAAAGGATACAATGATGAAGCAATTGCACTCTGGCAGAGCTACTTGGAAAAGGATAGATACAATGCTAAAGTGCTACGCAGGCTAAAACCTCTACAAAAAAATGGTGAGTAGAAAACTTATTTGATTATCTTAGTGAACACTATAAATTTTGTCACAAACGGTAATCTGTAACGAAAACAACTATTCCCATGTTAAGTACGCTTGAAACGCACTTAACATGGGTACTGTATAATATCCTATATCGTAGCACTATCTAAGAATTATACACTTAATGTTATTTTCAAAAAAAACTTGACGTTTGATAATAAATTATGTATAATATACATTGATATGATTCAGAATCAATGGATCAAGCATTCGGTCCCAACACAAAAAGGATATGAAATTCCTGCCAACGCTTTCATACGGACCCCAATAATAATCTAAATTCTACATTTTGCCAGACAGTACCCTCCAGAATACAAATTGGGTGCGATTGCTGGCTTTGTTACCCGCGGGACATGATCAAATTCGTCTTGCGACGTATAAAACGTTCTAATAATAAATTTACTATTCAAATTCTATATTCACTCCGGCATCATAGTCCGGTATATATTTATTTAGCACACCAAAGATAGTTCTGCAGTATCTTGCAGATTCTGTCGAATTCATAAGTATTGACCTGATTCGATTTAACAATTTCGCGTAGACTTACAATATCCGCGTTCCTAAACACAGTTAAATCAAAATAGGTATTACTGAGGAGTATTAAAACTATGGAGAGCTTGGACATAGGCAAGCTCCAGGATATGGAGATTTCGGCCCTAAATACCGTGGCACAATCCTTCGGTATTGAAGACAGTAATGGATTGCGTAAAGATGAACTCATTACTCGCATTCTTGGAGAGGCCGCTGAACAAAATATTCCCCTTTTTGGAAGAGGAGTGTTGCAAATCTTAGATGACAGAGATCAGAACATCGGTTTTCTTCGGTCTCCTCGTTCTAATTATTTGCAGAGTGATGAAGATATTTATGTTTCTCCTTCACAAATACGTTTGTTTGGTTTGCAGACCGGACATGTAGTTGAAGGTTTGATCCGTCCTCCTAAAAAATCGGAAAACAAAACAGAGCGCTACTATGCTTTGTTACAGATAGAGAAAGTCAACGGTGAGCCACCTGAATCTGTCAAGGCAAGAATCCCTTTTGATACTCCCATGCCAGTTTTTCCCTATGAACAGTTGAAACTGGAACATAATACATCTGAATTTGGAACGCGTATCATTGACCTCATGGCACCTATTGGTAAAGGCCAGCGAGGCTTAATTGTTGCTCCACCTTTTAGCGGAAAGACAACCCTTCTCAAAAACATCGCCTGCGGTATTGAAGCAAATCACCCAGAAGTTTCACTTATCTTTTTGTTAATTGATGAACGTCCAGAAGAGGTTACCGATGTCATCCGAACGGTTAAAGGTGAAGTCATTAGTTCTACCTTTGACGAACATCCAGAACGACACATCCAAGTTGCAGAAATGGCGATCGAAAAAGCAAAGCGCATGGTTGAATGTGGAAAAGATGTTGTGATTCTACTTGACAGTATGACTCGTCTCGCAAGGGCACACAATATGACAGCACCACATAGCGGGAGAACTCTTTCGGGTGGGTTAGATGCAATGGCGATTGTGGAGCCTCGCAAATTCTGTGGTGCCGCACGTAAATTTGAAGAGGGCGGCAGTTTAACAATTATCGCTTCTGTTCTTGTTGATACTGAAAGTCGTTCCGACACGTATATATATGAAGAATTCAAAGGCACAGCCAACATGGAAATCCACATGGATCGCACGCTGTTAGAACTGCGGATTTTCCCGACTATCAACATTGATAAATCAAAAACACGTCGTGAAGAACTATTGTTAAAACCGGAAGTGCTTAACAAAGTTTGGATTTTACGGAAATTGACCAGCCAAATGAGCATCGCTGATTCAATGCAATTTTTGATTAAACATCTTAGTCAGACCAAATCGAATGAAGAATTTCTTGAAAAAATGGCTGAAGATGTTACACAAACAGGAAAACAGCGCTTTCAATCCAGAACCGGAAAATGAGAATTATAATGTGACATACGTTATTAGAACTCTTTACCGGATCTTAACAGAGATAAAAATTAAAATTATGATATAACATAGGGCAAAACTTAGAATGAACTGAAGTTTGTTTATCATCAATACTAACGACCTAAATGCCTAAAGCAAAGGAGTGATTATATGAAACCTGAAATCCATCCAGAAACAACCGAATGCACTATCAACTGTGTGTGCGGTGCTACGTATCAAACGGTTACAATCCAATCAGAGATGCGTGTAGACGTTTGTGCAAAATGCCATCCATTTTACACTGGACAACAAACCCGCTTTATTGATACTGCTGGACGCGTTGAGAGTTTCCGTCGGCGTTATGGACTCACTGAGAAATCGTAAATTTCCAAGTAATCCCATAGACGATTGTTGTTACACATTCGCTTTATCTCTCAAGGTTTGTATGTCAGGTGACGTAGCGAAAGCTACAAAACCAAATCTATACGACGCGTTCTTTGCGCGGCTATGAAATCACCCTGAGAAGGGAACTGAGATGTTCAATAAGCTCAAAGATATTCAAAAAAAATATATTGATGTTGAGAAATCATTAAGTGATCCTGCACAAATTTCCAAACCTCAACGCCTGCAGGAACTTTCAAAGATGCACGCGGAACTTTCGCCAATTGTATCCGCATATAAAGATTTTCAACAGCTGGAAACTGCTATTGAAGAAACACAGACACTGCTGACAGAAGAAAATGATACCGACATGTTGGAGTTAGCACAAGAGGAATTGACTGATCTTGAGAAACAAAAAGACGAGTTAACAGAAGCGCTTAAGATGCTTCTTATACCAAAAGACCCAAATGATGAAAAAAATGTTATTATTGAAATTCGTGCAGGTACTGGCGGGGAAGAAGCAAGTCTTTTTGCAGCAGAGATATTTCGCATGTACACACGATACGCAGAAAGGAGAAGCTGGAAAATCGAAATGCTCAGCGCAAATGCAACCGGGTTAAAAGGATTTAAAGAAGCTGTTTTTTCGGTTCAAGGGAAATTAGCGTATAGTCTTCTCAAATACGAGGGTGGAATCCACCGTGTACAACGAATTCCTGCCACTGAAACAAGCGGACGAATTCACACCTCTGCTGTTACAGTCGCTGTACTACCCGAAGCAGAAGAAGTGGACATTGAAATAGACGAAGCAACAGAATTACGGATTGATACTTATCGATCTTCAGGACCTGGGGGGCAGAGTGTGAATACAACTGACTCTGCTATCCGTATTACGCACATTCCAACAGGTCTGGTTGTAACCCAGCAAGACGAAAAATCACAGCACAAAAATCGCTCAAAGGCGATGAAAATTCTTCGAGCTCGTCTCCAAGAAAGAAAACAGGCAGAACTCAATAGCGAACGTGCCGAAACCCGTCGATCCATGGTTGGCAGTGGGGACAGAAGCGAAAAAATTCGCACCTACAACTTCCCTCAATCGCGCGTTACCGATCACCGAATTCAGTTTAGCATCCACCAGTTAGATGCTGTTTTAGATGGTCAATTAGACCCATTTATTGAGCGGTTAACAACTGCCGATCAAGCTGAAAAGTTAAAAAACGAAGAAAACTAAGATAATCCTAATCATACCATCAAAATTCTATCGAGTAGGTCCGCTTTGTAAACGTGCTGTAATTGAACTTCAATTTAAATCGCGTATGAATTGAAAACTCGTAGGAGTTGAATACACTTTCTCTCCCAAATTCTACCTTCCTTGTCATACACTACGGAGTTCCCTGAAATCAGATAAGAATTTATGGCTACCAAAATCTGGCACGTACTTGAACTCCTTGAGTGGACAACAGGTTATTTTGAAAAGCATCACATTCCAAACCCAAGATTAGATGCTGAGGTGTTACTCGGACACCTGCTTCAAAAAAGCCGTTTGCAACTCTATCTCCATTTCGATATGCCAGTTTTTCAGGACGATCTTACTGTATTTCGAGAGTTAATAAAAAAACGAATTGCGCGCACCCCGATCAGTTATCTCACCAACCGTAAGGAGTTTATGTCGCTGGATTTCTATGTTGATGAAAGAGTCCTCATCCCGCGCCCGGAAACAGAATTCATCGTTGAAACAATCCTTAAGACGAAAGGCGGCACGCCTCAACGCTTATTGGAAATTGGGACAGGAAGCGGTGTTATAGCAATCGCCATCGCAATCAACATGCCAGAATATGAAATCATTGCAACCGACATATCTAAAGACGCATTGGGTGTTGCAGAAAAAAATAGGGATGCACACGACTGCACTGAACGTATTACGTTTTTGCAAGGCGATCTTTTTGAACCGATTAAACCATTAGACTCTTCACGTTTTAATTGGATAGTCTCCAACCCACCTTACATAATGTCCGAAGAGCGCGATAACTTGAGTCCAGATGTCCGGGAGCATGAACCGACTGTTGCACTTTTCGCTGGTCAAGATGGGTTATCCATCATTCGCCGCATGATTGCCGAAGCCCCAAATTACCTCCATCCGGAAGGCAAACTCATTTTTGAAATCGGTGATAAACAAGCAGCATCAGTTAAAGCCTTGATTGAGGAACAACCTGCGTATCAGAATTATTGGTTCATCAAGGATTACGCTGGAAAAGATAGGGTAGTTCTTGCAACTGTAGAATAGAATGTTAAGGCAACTTTTGCTAATTTGTTACGTATTCAGTGCAAATTCGGTGCGTGCATAAATATCCTGCAAACGTAACTCACATTCAATTGAACGCAGCGGCACCACATCGTCAAGTCCGCGATATTCGACTTTTACCCATTCAGTTTTTTGACGAATATAGTGTTCAATGTTAACCTGATTCTGTGAAACAAGGAGGTATTCTTGCAAAGAATCAAGCTGCTTATAAAATTCAAATTTCTCACCTCTGTCATAGGCTTCCGTTGAAGGAGAAAGAACTTCTATCACAACTCTTGGGTTAAGAAGTGTATCAAATATGTTATCCTCAAACCGAGGTTCCTCACAAGTAACGACGACATCTGGATAAAAGTATGAGTTTGTTGAATGAATTCTCACGCGCATGTCACTGGAATGGACTTCACACTTTTGTCCTTTCAATTGGTCTCGGAGTTCCCCAAAAATATCACCAGTAATAAAACTATGTGCGCGGCTTGCCCCAGACATAGCAAGTATTTGTCCTTTAAGATATTCGTGTTTTGTGGTCGCCTTACGTTCAAAAGAGATATATTCCTCAGGTGTAAGATAGGTTCGGGCTGCAGCAGATGACATAAATACCTCCATAATTCCCTATAGATTTAGCGAAATCTAAAATCTCAATATCAATTATACCATAATTTTCAATTTCAGATTGTAAAATCTACTATAAATACCTCGCGTCCTATTTAGTGCTATGTTCAATATAACTGAAAAAGAAAAAGGCAGATACCCAATAAAGGATACCTGCCTGCCCAAAGGTTTATGTCTATTTTACTGCTTTAGTGTTCCCCACGTTACTTTTTTTTTACCTTGTGGTGAAACAGGCAATGGTCCTTCTATCCAGTCTGGATTTTTCTCATTTTCTTCGCCGCTTGTCAAACGTTTGAGGCTTTGCTTGTTGAAATTATAGTAATAAATATCATAATTCGGTTTTGGTTTATCCAGCAGCTTTAGGTCTAAAAGGATTGCACTGTCATTGTCCATCCAACACATGATACCGACAAGCAGATTGTCGCCGAGTTTGTCATAAATCTCATTTATTTGGTGTGTCCTGCCGCGAATTGTCGCAATGGTCAGGCGGCATCGCTGGCGGTCGTCCTCCCATGTGCAATCGTCAAACAAAATACGTTTCCCATTCGCAGACCACCTCGGAAAGAACATCATACTCGGCTCGCTATCAAAAAGCGGACGCTGATCCTCGCCATCCGATGACATCACATAAATATCTTTACCACGATCTTTTATAAACTTTTCGTAAATTATCTCAGTGCCATCAGGCGACCAGTCGGGGGCTGTGGAACCGAGCTCACCTTCAGCACCTGCTAACCCAGTGAGCTGTGTGACGTTGCGTGTTGCCAAGTCTATGACATGCACCTCAGATTGTCCTCCTAGGCGCTTCCGAAAGGCAATCTTTTTACCATCAGGCGACCAGGATGGGTAGTTGTCGGAGACGTTGTCGTCAGTGAGCCGTTGGACGTTCGTTCCGTCTGTGTTCATGAAAAACAGCTCACCCGAGGTTTGTGACAGCTTCTTGTCCATGATTCGTGTAAAGGCGATTCTTTGCCCATCATGCGACCAACGGGGGTGCCTGTCTGTTGACACTGTGTTTTTTGTGAGCTGCCGTCTGTTACTGCCATCGTCGTTCATCACGTAAATGTCACTTCCTATACGGAAGACAATTTTCGCATCAACAATAGGGACAAGCGAACAAAAGGAATATAAAAATGTTATCGCTACTAAGAGAAATACGGGCTTTAGATGTTTCATCGGTGGATACTTCCTATTACAGGTGATTATTTTGGGCAAGCGACGCGGACAATCCGCATCGCTTGCGCTGTTATTGATGGAAAAAGGACTATTCTTCTTCGTTACTAAAATCAATGGAGGCGGACGAGTCGACACCTGGCGTGTCATCAAAAACGCCATCACCATTAAAATCGAATTTCAACAGTAAACTCACGGCTCCGTATGCAGTGTAATTCCCTTCTCTCTCGCCTGACATATCAAGATCGAAGGAAGGGACAAAGGATATAGAATCATCCTCCGCTACCCATCCTTTGTCAGCATCAGAATCGCTATGAAACAGTGTTCTATCATTCCAATACACAGAGAGCGAGGCAGAGAAATAGTATCTAACAGATATATCACTAAAATTTGAAATGTTCGCATACGGATTGCAGTAGAGGCTAGGGTCATAATAAGAAACACTCAGCGAGGTCTGTGCTGCGACATCGTTGACATCTATATTGTCATGGTCGGTGTCAGATTGAGCTAACAAGTTTATTGGAAGTAGACAGATTGAACAAAAAAGCACTATCAGTGCCAAAAGAAAAGTGTTGTGTGGTAAAAGTTTACCGATCATTATTTTCCTCCAAATAAAGTTGACATGCTTTGATAGCATATCGTAAAGTTTATCGGGTTCCCTATCCTTGTTCGGTAGACCTTCCACCTTAATATAAAGTTAGGGTACCCCTGGCGACTAAGCCACAATATCCCAACATAATGTTGAGAAAGGTACCCATCTTGATATCTTGTATTTTAATCGTTATTAGTATTATATACTATACTTTGGACAATTTTAGCTGTTTTCGTGAGGTTGGGTTAGAGAAAAACATATAGTTTTCATATTGGACAC
>JAGWBU010000026.1:42247-61893 GCA_021295735.1 Candidatus Poribacteria bacterium
CCAATATTTTGCTTTGGACACCTAACAGTTTCTCAGCAAGTCCTCGAACAATATGTAAATTGTCCAAACTATAGTATTATATAATAAACTGCAAAGAAAGTCAAGTATAAATTGGAAAAAATAATTCCATTTCGTTATAACCAAAACACTTGACATAAAAATCCGCAATAGATAAACTAAAACAGAATCTTGTTGGAGGAATACCTATATGCACATCAACGATTTAGACACGCCTACTTTAATTGCCGACTTAGAGGTGCTCGAGCAAAATATCAATGGAATGGCAAACCACTGCCGTAATATTGACATCCCGCTACGCGTTCATACCAAAACACATAAAGTTCCAGAAATTGCCAAATTGCAACTTGATGCTGGATCACAAGGAATTACGTGTCAGAAATTAGGTGAAGCAGAGGCGATGGTAGAAACAGGAATTAACGATATCCTAATTCCGTATAACATCGTTGGCAAACCGAAGTTGAAACGGTTAACAGCACTGACAAAACGCGCTCGGATTATAGTCGCTCTGGATTCTGAAGAAACAGCATCAGGTATTTCTCAACAGGCAGCTACAGATGGATGTGTCGTTCCTGTTGTATTGGAACTTGATACAGGCGGAGGAAGATGTGGGGTAGGCTCACCACAACAGGCACAACACTTGGCACAAAAGGTTGTTAAAATGTCAGGAATCGATTTTCAAGGTGTGATGACCTATCCAAGTAACGCAAACGCAAAACCGTTTATTACTGAAACAGTGGATCTATTAAATAATGATGGTATTCCTATAAACATTATCAGCGGTGGTGGAACAGGTGCAGAAGCAGCATCAAAAGAACTTGGATGCACGGAAACGCGCAGCGGTTCTTATGTTTACGAAGGAATGACACGTATCGGTAATTCAGAAATGTTATCGCCAGACCGATGTGTCCTTCGCATTCTTGTAACAGTTGTTAGTACGCCAACACCCGACCGCATAATCGTTGATGGCGGACAAAAAACGTTTACCAGTTATCCACCGACACCCTACGGGTATATCATAGAATACCCCGACGCGAAAATTTACGGCATGTCAGTTGAACACGGGCATGTAAATGTAAGCGAATGTTCGCGCCGGTTTAGGGTCGGTGAAAGACTCTCTGTAATTCCATTGCACCAAGGAATGACAAGTAATCTTCACGATGAATTGATAGCGGTGCGTGGGCATACAGTTGAAACTATATGGAAAATTGCAGGAAGAGGGAAGGTAAAATAATGATTAGACCAACTCCAGAGCAAAAAGCACAATGGGAACAGGAAGGATACCTTGTTTTTGAAAACGCAATTCAAGGTGATGACTTGAAACGTCTACAATCTGCCTTTGATTTTTGGGCAGCGGAATGTAAGGATGAATGGTTGGATAGAGTTGAAGCAGGTGAAGCTGCTGCCACCTTTTACGATATTCCAAATCCGCTTGAAAAAGACCCAATTTTTATCGATCTCATTGATCACCCAAGCTACTACGGCGCGTTGATGGAATTTACAGACGATGATCTGATTCTGCTCGGACCACAAGTCAGAACAGTCGCACCGTGGCCCGTCAGCTATACAGGGTGGCATCCCGATGTGGGACAGAGCAATCCACTACATATTAAAGTGCAAATCTACGTTAACGATGTCTCCGCAGGAAGTGGTGAATTCGGTTTTGTTCCCCGCAGTCACAAACCAGACACCGGTCCCTATAAACGTCCGCTTCGACAGGAGAGTATGCCTGGACATAAAACTTTCCCAGGAAAAGCAGGAACTGCCATTATGTTCAATTCATGTGGTTGGCATACATCAATGGATAATGCTTCGGATGTGCCGCGAAAATCGATTATTCTGATTTATGAAAAGCGCACTCCAGGACGGATTGGACCTGAGCAGTTCGCCGCCATCTCCGAATATTGCGCAACACATGAACGTCGTAAATTGTTTAGCTTAGCTGACTGAACCCTTACATACCACAATTCCGTCAAGCGTTAGAAGTTCTACGACTAAGGAAGTGATTTATGCCAAAAATTGATGCACATGTTCACGTATTTACAAAGGCTTCACCCGAATTCCCACGAGAAGTTACGCCGATTTGTCCGGCAGAACGAGAGGAATCTGCCGAAAAACTGTTAGGTGAAATGGAAAAAAGTCAGATTGACCAAGCAGTTCTTGTCCAAATCGGTGGCACAAGTATTGAACACCACAGTTATCTGCGGCATTGTCTCAAAAGTTATCCCGACAGGTTTCTTGGAATAGGACTGGTCCCACCTGATCATCCTAACCCCGCAAAACACATGGCTGAATTGGCAGATGGAACTGGAATAATCGGTTTCCGTCTCTTTGAACTTGGTGGACCGAGGGATATTTTTGCGACAGCGGATGCAAGAGAGTTTAAAACATATCCTATCTGGGAGTGTGCCGCTGAAAAAGACTACGTTTTATGGCTTTATCCGCGTTCAATTGATGCCCATCTGCTACCGTATTTAGTCCAAGCGTTTCCGCAGGTTCGTGTGGTTCTCAATCATCTCGGTATGACACCGGGAAAAGGAAAATTCGCCTTGGACGAACTTGGCAGACCACAGATCCAAGTATCAGGCTACAACCTCAATATGCACACAACTTATCGGATGGCGCGGTTTGAAAACGTTACGGTGCATTTGTCAGGACAATACGCGTTCAGCAGAGAGGCATACCCATATCAGAATTTAGCAGGATGGCATGGGAATCTGCTGAACGATTTTGGCGTTAAAAGGTTGATGTGGGCAACTGATTTTCCGTGGATCTTGGAAGAACCAGGCTATGGGGAACTTACAACCATTATAGAAAAACTGCTACCTAATCTATCAGAATCAGAGTTAGCAGACATTATGGGTGGAAATGCCAAGAGATTTTTACGATTTCCCAATAGAAATTCGTAAATGTCAAAATCTATCTCATAAATTGTAGGAGGGCTTGTAAGCCCTATTTCAATCAACATTGAATGCATTTAATTGCAATTCATTGCGCATCGAATATTCACAGGTAGACGCGCTTTGTAAGCGCGCTGTCAAATGTATCACTAATTTCTGGCTTTACTATAAACCAACCAAACCCACAAAATCAATCAGGTCGCAGACGAGATAATCCTAAAAACAACAGAATAATGACTCCTATTCCGATTACTATTCCGATCCATGACGGCAAACCCAGTGCAGCTGGAAGATAACCGCACATTAAAGCAATTACCGCAACAGTAAGTGCATAAGGCATCTGCGTTCTCACATGGTGCATCGGATCGCAGCTGCTGACAATCGCACTGAGGATAGTTGTGTCCGAAATTGGCGAGCAGTGGTCACCGAAGATAGCACCATCCAGTACTGCACCTAAACAAATGATTGTCGTAATTCCGTAAGTGTCATTATCAAGAAGAAACGCAACTGGAATCGCTGTGGGGATGAGAATCGCCATCGTGCCCCAACTGGTACCGGTCGCAAAAGAGGTGAGCGATGCAACGACAAAGACAAGTGCCGGAAACCAGAGTGGCGATACGACATCACTGAGTATTGAAGCAATAAACTCACCTGTCAATAATTTATCACAACTCGCTTTTATACCCCATGCACACAAGATAATTCCTATCGGTAACAATGTTCCTGAGAGCCCACCCTTAACAGCTTTACCAATTTCTGGAAAAGACATTTTAGAAAATGCGCGTCCGCATATAATCGCCGCAAAAAACGCGGTTATAGCAGCAGAAGCAAGTATTTTAACATTTTCAGCGTTTGAGAGCGCGTCACGCCACGCAGTCAGCGAATAAATTGGTTTTGAAAACACAAATTGCCACATCGCCAGAGAGAAAAGAGACTCTTTTTCCATCTCATCTGGTGCTAATGCTTTAAGAAATTCGTTTCTATGTCCATCTATCCATAAACCACCAAGAATCAAGCCAAAAAGAAGCGATAGCGGAATGACTGCTGAAAGAATTTGAGACTTACCGTTTTCTGTTCCAATATCCGCAGCAATATTACCCATGACTTTCGCATCGGGAGCAGAAACATCTCCTGTGTCTCGAGCGCGTGCTTGTGCTCGCCGCATTATACCGTAATCTCGTCCACTGAGGGTATTGATGAGTACAAAAATAATGGTTAATATACAATAGAAGCGGAACGGCAGCGCATCAAAGAACATTGAATAGCCATCACTACTTAAGCCAATGTCTTTTGCAACGTCGTTAAACAGTCCTACCTCATATCCTATCCATGTGCTAACAAAAGCAAGTCCGGCAATCGGTGCACTCGTCGAATCCACAATATACGCTAACTTTTCACGACTTACTTTATACCGATCAGTGATAGGTCGCATCGTAGGACCCACGAGCATCGCGTTGCTATAGTCACCTATAAAAATCACTGTGCCCATCACAGCAGTGATGAATTGGGTAGAACGAGGTCCCTTCGCGAGGCGACTTAGAAGCGAAATGGCACTTGCAATTCCTCCTGATGCTATCACTACGGAGATCATTGACATCATGAAAAGGACGAAAAGAATGACCCAGATATTAAATAGGTCAATCCCGTCATTGCCAACGGTTACGGCACGTGCAAACCAAACGACCTCCGAAAAAAATGTGTTTAATGATAACCCTTGCTGACCCCACGCAAAGAAAAGCCCAGCGCCTACTGCCACACCAAGGCTCAGAAACAAACGCGTTGTTATCACTGCCAAAGTGATAGCAAGCAACGGCGGAATAACGCTATACCACCATACAGTTCCACCCTTTTCAGATTCGACATTCGGAAATTGCCACATCAATACAATACATATCACTAAAAAGATTGGAACACATATCAGGATTTTATGTTTGTAATTCAAAAATTACCTCAAGAAATGTGTTGGACGTTTGAATGCACCGCAAAGCGAGATCAACTATTGAATTATCCAACGGGAAGCGGTATAGAGATTTGTAAAAATTTTGTCTGGCTTATGCGTTTTGTCGTTAGAATCCGAATTGATATAGTGGTCATAAGAATCACGTCCGTGTCCTGTTAAGACAAGTATCGGCGATGCACCAGCATTTCGGGCTGCTTGAATATCTGTAATTGAATCACCAACAAAAAATGAATTTGACATGTCTACATCATATTCGTGGACCGCTCGTAATAACATTCCGGGTTTCGGTTTTCTACATTCACATCCAGCATCAGGATGGTGTGGACAGTAGTAAATATTTTCTATAAGTCCGCCCGCATCTTCAATTTCATTTAACATCTTGCGATGGATATCTGTGAGCTGCTGCTCTGTAAAAATGCCTCTGCCGATACCTGCTTGATTGGTTGCCACAAAAATGCGAAAACCACGTTGGGTTATGTCTCGTATTGCTTCCAAGGCGTTAGGAAGAAAAGTAAAATCTGTCCAGTTGCAGACATAACCCCAATCTGGTGGGTTTCTGTTGATAACACCATCTCTATCAAGAAAGATGGTTTTCATGTTATATCTCCGATGTGGGTATTTAGAGTGTATCTCATAAATCCGATTTTTGGGTTTTACTCGTTATTTGCACTGAAGTTCACTTGTATTGTAGGGGCGGGTCCAGACATGGCGAGGCACCAAATCAACGGTCCGAATGCCTTATGGCATTCCCGGGACCTCGCCCTACAAGTAATTTATGAGATAGGTTGTAGTTAGATTGAGAAATTAAAGGATTGAGACTGTAATTATGTTTGAGGCAATGTCTCAATAGCCTGATGCAGTTCTTCTGGTGTGGCAGTTGCGCAACCCATCTTTCCAACTACAATTCCGCCAGCAAGACTTGATAGTTTCGCAGCACTACGGCAATCAATTTGTGCTGCAAGAGCAAGCGTGAAAACAGCAGCCACAGTATCTCCTGCACCTGTTACATCTGTCACTTTTCTCGAATAGGGTGGTAGGTGTTCTACTTGCAAAGTACCATCGGAATCCCGATGAAATAGTGACATTCCTTCTTCCTCACGCGTAATCAACAATGATCGCAACGATAATCGATCTAATATCTTTTCGCCAACAGTAATTAGGTGTGACACATCAGTAATTTCTTCCTGTACAGCCTCCCCTGCTTCTTTATGGTTCGGTGTTAGGGCAGTTACACCTTCATATTTCCAAAAATTATTACGCTTCGGATCAACTATTATCGGTATGTCGTAAGACTCTGCACGCATCACCACCGCTTTGATAAGTTCTGCACTAACAACACCTTTATCGTAATCAGAAAAAATAATCGCATCAACCTCGGCTATATGAGAAATAACAGCACTCAACAGACGTTCCCTCAGCATAGCAGTGATTTCCTGTTTAGACTCCCTATCAATCCGAAGCAGATGGTGTCCCTGGTGTAAAGATAGGTCATCAGTGTTGTCCACGTTTAGATGTGAGAAATCTGCTGTATCAGAGAGGACAATCACACGGGTTTTCTTGCTCGTGGGACGCTGAACATCCATACAGATGTCAGCAGTGCCGACACCCATAAGATTTAGCATCTGGATCAGTTTTTCACCATCTCTGTCTTTCCCGATGACACCGACTAATTTTGCTTTACCTCCCAAACTGATGATATTTTGTGCTACGTTAGCAGCACCTCCACAGCCGGTTCTTTCTTTGGTCATCTCGAACACGGGAACTGGAGCCTCTGGTGAAATTCGGTTCACATCACCCCAGATGTATTCATCCACGATGATATCTCCAATTACCATCACCCGTTTTTCTTGAAGTTTTGTAAAAACATTTTTTAAGTTCACACGATTATATTAGCATAACTTAGTAGGTTAAAGCAACAAACATTCTTACTTAAGTTTTGTTTGCAATTTCCGAAATTTCTTGAAGAAAAACAAAACGGATTACAACAAACAAGATGATCGAAGTTTAATGAAATGCCATTTTTTTATAAGAAAAAGTTTGTTAGAACCAATTTCAAAACAAGGTATTATAAATCTCAACTATTTTATCAATTGAGGTTTAATCAAGGTTGTTTGCATTAGTCGTTCACCTATTTTCACTTGTGTTTTTGCCATATTCCTGCTAAAATACCTTAGAAAATTACTTCAAAATATGTAAACACATAACATTTACAAAATATACTAAAGATGGCAATTTACGAGATACATCCTTAGTACTTTAGAAAAAAACCTATCTCTGAAAACATTCGTGATAGTTTTTCAAGGTGTGTTCTAAGCACACAACCGAAAAGGTCGATGTAAATTTGATGAACACGTTTTTACGCTTACATTTTCTATTTTTTCTTTTGATAATATTGGGACAAGTCAGTTTTTCCACAGAAATTTTTGCTGAAGAATCTCCAGCCGAGTATAATTCTACAAATAGCGAAATAACCCCAGAAACATCTACCTATAAATTGCAAGTTGGGGACAGTATTGTTGTTACTGTTGACGGGTACCCTGAATATACCAAAGACCGTGTCTCAGTTCCTGTTCAATCGGATGGCTATATCTCCTATCCACTCATTGGACTTATTAAGGTAACAGGTTTAACGGTTTCTGAACTTCAGGTGCAGATGCAGCAGGCCTTTGCAAAGAAACTTCCGAGTGCCCGTGTGTTTGTCACATTAATGCAACCCAAACGACACATTCTGGTCTTCGGAGCAGTCGATCAGAGACCAAGAGGAAACATGCATATTTTTGAAACCGGACAGGTTTATTTAATGCATGCTTTGGCAGCGGCAGGAATCAACTATGAATTGGCTGATCTCACCAAAATTACCGTATGGCGCGATGGCAAGACATTCAAAACGATTAATTTTAAAGAACATATTGAATCAGATAGTGTTGATATTCCCTTAAGAGATTATGATATTGTCATTATTCCTTCTATTTATGAACAGCGACGGATTCGTGTAATAGGTGCTGTGGTTTCGCCTGGCCTCTTCCCGATAACGAATGAACAGATTCCTGCAAACCATGCGTTGAAACTTGCAGGAGGCTCCAGAGCAGACTTCGCAGATTTAAAAAACGCGGAAATTATTACCGGTACCGAAAATACGCCTGTTGATCTCACTTCGGAAAATGTTAGCGCAATGTTGAAACCAGGGGATGTTTTATTTGTTCCTTTGGCTGAAGCAAAAATTAGCGTTGTCGGAGCTGTCGATAAGCCTGCTCAATATGTAATTACTGAACCAACACTTTTAAGAGATGCTGTGGCAATGGCAGGCGGGTTAAACGAGGAAAAAGCCAACACCAAAAAATGTATCCTTACACGGGCAAATGGAACACAAGAAGAACTTAACTTTAATTTGGTTCAGTCAGAAGTTTATCTTTACCCAAATGATCAACTCCGAATTTTGGAACGGACACGAATTGATTGGCGAGTTTTGAGTTTTGCTGCTTCGCTGACAAACTTGGTCGTGAATGTTTGGCTCAGATACAGGTAAAAATCTAAGACTAAGGAAGAAAATAGCGGAAGACATCCCTTTTATTTTTACCTTGCTATCTCTTTTTATGTACAGCGAGCGTTCGCGAAAATGAGCATGAGGTTAAATATGCCAGATACAACTGATCGACAACTTGAACAAATTACAGAAATTCGATTATCAGACTATTTTTGGATACTTTTCCGGAATAAATGGAGTGTTCTTACCATCTTTTTACTTTGTGTTTTTGGCGCATTCCTCGTAACCGATTTCACGTCCCCAGTTTATCAATCCGAAACAACACTTCGTATCCTTGATGACCAATCCGCCTCTTCATTACTCTCACAATTTCCACTGTCGGGATTCCTCAAAGGTGCATCTTTAGGGACTTACGCGACCCTGATGCAGTCCCGCGACTTAGTGATTGCCCCAACAGTTAGTCAGCTTATAGATGAAGAACTGTTGAAACCACAACCTATTCACCGAGGTGACACAGTGAAGTGGTTGGCGAATCTTCTGAATATTGAATTAGATCCAACCGTTACTGAACAAGGTGAACTCACTGATATTGAGTGGAAAGACTATTTCATCAAAACGCTTATTGATGAAAACTTAAAGGTTGAAGAGTCTCAGGATGGCAACGTTATTACCCTTACTGTGAAACAACAGAACCCAGAGTCAGCGCAGCTCTTGTGTAACAGAATTGCCGCTGTACTCATCCAAGTTGTTGATGCAGAGAAAACGGAAAATATGCGATGGTGGGAAAAACCGCTTCCACAAGCAATGTTGGAGGAAGCAAAACAGAACTTAAAAAATTCGGAGAAGCAGCTCTTTGATTTTCAGCAAGCAAATCCTGAGTTAACCTTAAATACAGAAGGAGGAACACAAGCGCAACTTATTGTCTCACTACAGTTGAATGAAAATCAATTGACGAGTCAATTGGTTGATGCTGAATTAAGGCTTATAGCTTATGAGGATGAACTTAGTAAAATAGAAGAAAATCTTATCTCAGAAACGAGAACAAAAAACCCTTCATATTCCAAACTGAATGACAACTTGAACGAATATGAAATTGAACGAAAGGCGCTTATCGGAAAATACGGGGATGTAACCCATCCTGAAATTACCTCTCTTGATGAGAAAATAAAAGAAACAAAAGCACGTCTTACCACAGAGGAAAAAGAAATTATCAGTACAACATCCTCTTTTAACCCGTTACACCAAGTGGTTTCTGAAAAGGTCAATGAGGCACAAGCTGCTATTAAGAGTCTTGAGAAGCAAAAAGTAGAGGTTTCTGCCAAAATCAAGCAAGAAATCAAAAAGCTTGGGGGTTGGTCAGATGAACAGTTGAAGATGTTTCGTTTTAAGCGCGATGTTGAAATTTACACAGCACAGGTCGTTGCTTTAGAGGCGAAAATACGGGAGTCACAAATTGTCGCTGAAGCGCGCACAGATAGTCTTCAGGTCCTAGATCATGCCCGCCTTTCAGAAGAGCCTATCAAACCGCGCATGAAACTAAATCTCGCTTTAGGTGGTATGCTTGGTTGTCTACTCGGATTTACGTTTGCAGTTGCCAAAAATTATTTTAAAGACACCTATTTACGATTAGAGGATTCTGTCCGTCAATTAGATTCGCTGCCTGAACCCCCAAGTTTTCTTGGTGTAATTCCATCTATGAAAAAACGGAGTGCTTACCGTATTCCGCTCATAGTAAATGATGCACCTAACTCCAGAACAGCGGAAGCATTTAGAGTGCTTGTAGCCAAACTACCGTTTCTTAACCTTAGCAGCGCGCTGAAAACTGTACTTGTCACAAGTTCCACCCGCGGAGAAGGGAAAAGTACCGTTTCTTCTAATCTCGCAGCTACACTCGCGCAGAAAGGAAACAAAGTCCTGTTAATAGATGCAGATATGCGTAGACCGTCGCAACACACATTTTTCCCCACAGAACAACTACTCCAGATAACGTCCCAAGGTGAGGTTGAGACGCTTGACAATCTTTCAGTAGTTACGCACAGTGACCCGCGTAAACCCGGATTGAGCGAAGCACTTATTCGTCTTAATGCCGAAAACGCTTATGATGTTCTTCAGTCGACAGTCAGGCAAACCGGTATTCCCAATTTACATCTCGTGCCGGGTGGAACAGTCCCACCGAATCCGATTGAGTTATTAAATTCAGATATGATGACCCAATGGTTGGAACTGGCAAAAAATGAGTATGATGTTATAGTAATTGATTCCCCACCTGTACGTGCAGTCGCGGACCCAGTTATCTTAGCAACTGTCGTTGATGCTGTCGTTTATGTGTTTGACATAACGAAAACCAAACGGTTTGATGTATTGACAGGGATAAAACATCTTAAGGAGGTATTACCAGCGAAGGGTATCGGGGTGCTTTGTAACATGATAAATCCAAAACACGCCAAATCTTATGGATACTATAACAGACATGCCGGTTATTATGAACTGACAGATGAAGGAAGTTAGGAGTTTCACAACAAATCGTTTAGGATTCCATCTTGCCCAAAGCTGCTGGGGGACGCGATCTACCGACAAGTCCAGCGAGTATAATCATTGTTAATATATACGGGAAGCTTTTTAAAAGTTGATCGGGAATTTGCCATTGACTTGAAAGCCCTAAAGAGTCAGCGAATCCGAAGATTAGGCATGCAGCAACACCATAGAGGGGACGCCAATTTCCGAAGATAACTGCTGCAAGTGCAACATATCCTCGTCCACCAATAATACCTTCAGTAAAATAATGCACATCGGATATGAGAAAACATCCACCAACTCCTGCAAAGACGCCGCTCAAAATTACACCAAGATATTGCCACTTTGCGCGACTTAAGCTGAGCGTTTTAAGCGCTTCAGTAGATTCGCCCGCAGCACGCAACCGCAAACCCCATGGTGTTTTGAAAAGCAAAATATGGTTTGATACCATCAATATAGGCACCAGATATACAAGAATGCTATAAGAGCCAATAAGTGGCAGCGTCAACTGAGGTAATCCCGGCACCCATTCTGTGGTTGGTACGAGATACTTTGTAATACCTAATGCCAGAATGTTAATCGCAATACCTGTGACAATTTGCTCAGCGTGAAAAGTAATTGTGGCAACAGCATGCAAAATTGATAAGACAATTCCTAAACAAATGCCAACAGATAATCCAACCCATGCGGAACCTGATGCATGTGCACCAACCACATAACCATACGCTCCGATCAGCATCATCCCTTCTAAAGCGATATTAATTACTCCAGAACGTTCAGAGTAAATTCCACCGAGCGCAGCAAAACCAAGCGGTGTTGTCATCCGTAATGTGCTTGGAATTAAGTCAAAAATCATCATTTATTTCTTTTTGAAATACCTTCCATACAGACCAACCCGATAATGAGTAATCCCTGACCAGCAAGGAATAGACCGCGCGGCACTTCTAAGGTGAGTTCAATATCCAAAGCAACCTTATTTAGTAAACCAAATAACAGTGCTGCTGCAAAAACACCAAACGGGTGATTTCTACCCAAAAGCGCAACAGCAATTCCAGTGAAGCCCCAGCCAGATGAGAAACTATCTAAGTACCTGTACCGATATCCCATTACATCAGCGACACCCGATAACCCAGCGATAGCGCCACTGAGTGCCATTACCCACACAATCACTATACGAGGGTTTATCCCTCCATATTCAGCAACTTCTGGTGCGTTCCCTACTAAGCGGAGTTCATATCCCCACCGAGTATACTTTAAAAAGATGTAACAGATAACAACGCAAGCACATGCAAGCAAGAAACTGGCGTTTAAAAGATTGCTCTGTGGTAGGAAAAGTAACACGCCTGCTAAACGCGGTAAACGTGCCCCTTCATGGATCTGAGGTGTTTGTGGAATCATCTGTCCAGGCTCTCTATAAACAGACGTAACAAGGAAATTTGTTAGGGCAAACGCAATGAAGTTCATCATAATTGTGTTGATAACTTCGTGCGCCCCGAATTTCGCTTTTAAGTAACCAGGAACCGCTCCCCAGATACTCCCCGCAATCATTGCAGCACCTATGCAGAGAGGCACTAACATAACAGAAGGAAGGTTCAGATGCATTCCTACCCACGTAGCTGCAAACGCAGCAACATAGAGTTGTCCTTCGCAACCAATATTAAACAGTCCACCTTTATAGGCAATAGCAACGGCAAGTCCCGTGAAAATAAGAGGTGTTGAATTAAACAACACACTGCCGACTTCATCAAAACTGGAGAACCCACTGATAAAGATTGTCGCATAAAATTCCCATGGGTTCTGTTCTCTCACGATCAACACAATCCCGCATAAAAGAAAAAAGCCGTAGATAGCAAGCAGCGACGGCAAAAGGTTACGGCTCAGTTGTCGTATCTGAAGAATCAGACTCTTGAATAACGTAATATAAGATTGTCGGATATTCAAAACCTTCTCAAAATGTGAAGCCTAAAACACAATAATTAACTTTTAGTTTAAAATCGTGGTATTATACCATTTCTATGTGAGAAATTATCATATCGGTTTATGTATAAATCACGTGTAGAGTAGATTGAAACTTTAGGTGTCAACTTAAGAAGAAAATTGCTGAATTTCTCTTGTAGGAGAGTTTTCTAGGTCCGTTTTGTGAGACCCAAACTGTAAAGTTCAAATCAACGCCAAATGCACATAAGGCATTTAGCGGTGTTGATAACCGCACATCTAATTTCGCTTGTTATCTTCCGTATTGGTGATAACTTTTTCCAAATCCCAAAGTAGCACTGTACCATCTTTACACCTACTGACAAGTGTCTTCCCATCCGGACCAAACGCCACACCCAAAACCCTATCATTGTGTCCAATGAGAATACGCGGGTGATCGCCAGTTTTCAAATCCCATAAAAGAACAGTCTCGTCCTCACTGCCACTGGCAAGCAGCTGCCTATCCGGACTAAACGCCAAGCATGTAATTATACTAAGATGTCCGGTGAAGGTACGGATATGTTCACCTGTAGTTATGTCCCACAGCCATACAACATCATCCCTTTTTCCTATGGGCGTTTTATCTACCATACCTGTTGCGAGCATGTTACCATCCGGACTGAATGCTGCGCCCCACTGATTTCTTATAGTTGTCGGCACAGTAAGGGAACATATAAGTTCGTTTGCTTTTATATCCCACACACTATAGTTTTTGTCCTCATCCCTAAGCAGTGCCAGCAGCTGCCCATCCTGACTGAACACTATGGGACCGACCCAATGTTTCAGTTTAGTGAACGTGCGGAGGCGTTCGTTTGTTCTTGTGTCCCATAAATGATAAGCACCCCAACTTTTCGTAAAAAGTGTTTCTCCATCTGGACTATACGCTACATGTAAATGTTTAGATTCAGAGAGTATGCGTAGGTGTTCGCTTGTTCTCGCATCCCACAGACGGACACCGTCGTCCCCCGAACTGGCAAGGGTTTTTCCATCTGAACTATATGCCACGTCAATCACCTTACCCTTATGCCCGATAAGAGTAGTTATGGACTTACCGGTTTTCGCGTCCCATAAACGGACAGTATTGTCTTCATTCCCACTGGCAAGGGTCTTTCCATCTGGACTAAACGCCACATCCAAAATAGCGGTATGTGTGATGACAGAACGTAGATGTTCTTCTCCTTGCGTCCTCCACAAACGGACAGATTCTTTACTGCTACTCGCGACCTTCTTTCCATCCGGACTAAACGCCACACTAAAGACATCATCTTTATGTCCAGTAAAAGTGTGGATGTGCTTGTTGGTTTTCATATCCCATAAATCAACAATTTTGTCCTCACCACAACTGGCAAGCAGCTTACCATCTGGACTGAACGCTAAATCTAAAACTTTCCTTATATAACGTCCTTCGGGTCCTCTAAGGTATTGGGCGCCTTCACCTGTTGTCATATCCCGTAAGTCAATGCCTCCAGCTCCCAATCCAATTGCGAGTGTCTTTCCATCCGGACTGAAGGCCACACTGTCGTATGAATTCTCCTCGCCATCCACACTATCCAAGAGTCGTATATACTTACCCGTTGCTGTCTCCCACAAACGAACTTCGGTGCCCCTGCCATAGTAGCCTGCACTGGCGAGTGTCTTTCCATCCGGACTAAACGCTATGTTATGAACCGTACCCGTATGTTCGAAGGGCAACCGACCTCCCTCTTCACCTCCCATACCGGAGAGCAATCTGATATGTTTGCCTGTTGCTGTTTCCCACGACCTAAGATAACCCCCGGCATGTCCACTGACAATCGTTTTTCCATCTGGACTGAACGCTACGCTAAAAACACCCACCTGATATTCATTGATAAAGGTGCGCAGCGGTTTACCGGTTGTCATATCCCATAAGACAAGATTATGCCGCCTACTCCCACTGACGAGGGTTTTCCCATCCGGACTAAACGCTAAGCAAGATACACCATACATCGGGAAAAGATCCAATGCCTTGCCCGTTTCTATATCGTAAATCCAAACACCAATAGAACTCCCCACTGCCAGCCGAGTGCCATCGGGAGAGTAAGCTATTTTGCTAATCGCGCTTTTACCAAGGCGAGCGATCGTACCTTCGGGTAGACCAATCTGCGTTACAGGCTCATTTTCACCGAAAGCCGTTGATAGACAAGATGTGATTATAAAGGTGACAAGCCACAAATGGATTCGCTTTTTCATCAGAAGTTACTCCCTTATTGCTAATTATATAATACAATTCTGTAGTTGTCAACATTCGCTATTTTCTGTCATAGTCATTTAGTTTTCGGTTTTCTGCTATCAGTCTGATTTTTATTGACTTTTTTCTTTAGACCTATTATACTTTTCCTACTGAAAAATTTTCAGATAGCAGCTTTATAAGAGGTCATTTTTCAACAGAATTTAACAGAAAACCCTTCACATTAGTACACACAATTTAAACACAACATAGCAAACCCAATCTATCCGTGAGGGACAAAATTTGTCAAAATCAAACTACCTACGCAATGCCTCGGGCCAATGGGCGATGCGGATTCCAATTTATCTACTGCACATTCTGCTCGTGCTTGGCATATTAGCATCCATTGGTCATGCGCAGCCCCATCTCGTCTTCGTTGTAGGCGAAAATGAGTATCGTTCCGAAGTAACGATGTCCGCGTTGGCTCAGATGTTGACTGACCATTACGGTTTCCGCACCACAGTTCTCATTGATAACGAACTCGAGGGAGGCGAGGATAACAGTATCAACGGACTTGAAGCACTCGAAACTGCAGACCTCCTCATAATGTATCTACGATTCCGTCAACTCCCAGATGACCAACTTGCACTGTTACAAAAATACATCGATCGCGGTGGTCCCATAGTTGCCTTCCGCACAACCACGCACGCCTTCGCCTACGAAGAAGAGGATCAGCGTGCTACGCGGTGGAACAATTTCGGTGCCCGCGAACTCGGTGCACCGTGGATTTACCACTACGGACATGGGGCAAGCACCGATGCAACAACCGTCGGCAAGCACTCAATTCTTACAGGAGTAGCTCCTCAGTTCCACGTCCGGTCCTGGACCTACCATGTGCGACCCGACTATCCACCTAAAGATGCTCAGATCTTAGTACAGGGGCGCCCTGTATTTCCCGAAGGAGAGCGCGGCGATGCGGAGACGGTCAATCCGATCGCATGGACGCACACTCACTCCGGCGGCGGACGTGTCTTCACAACCACGATGGGGCACCCGGAGGACTTCACGGTGAGCGACTTTCGTCGCCTCATTGTCAACGGTATCTACTGGTGCCTCGAACGCGAAGCCTCGCGCCGATATCCACCCGGTTGGCGTGTTAAAACCGGACAGCCATGGCGGGATATGGACTACGGTCCATTCCTCTCCACAGCTGTCGCAGCGAATCCCAATAACCTTACCTACAAAGGCATTGTTATACCACTCACGCCGGATCTCACAAGCGGTGCAGTGGTGTTCGACACAGACCTGTTACGCTACTCCGCAGGTTGGATAGATGGACTGATTGACTACGCCGATGTTGCCTTTAACGGATGGCATCAGAGTTCTCCATCTATTGAGGGCAAACTGCTGTGGGAAAACCGGGTGGGCCCCGGTTGGGCGAAGGATGGCAGCTTTGAGGATACACGAACCGTTCCCTTCGGTCCTCTCCCCAGAGATTGGGCACATTGGAAAGGATTGTATCTTCACGACAACAGCGTTATTTTGTCGTATACGGTAGGCACTCGCTCGGTGCTGGAATCACCGTCGCTTGAAAGTGGAGAAAAGGGACTCGCTTTTGTTCGAACGCTCCATCTCGGCCCTGCTGCATCAAGCACACTTGTCCGTATCGCAACAATCGCTAATGGTGAAGCATCCGCTTTACCTGAATTTTCACGCGGCACCGGGGTCGCCTTGTGTCCACCGGAGACAGAACTTGGAGCTCAAGGTAGTCTTTTTGCCGCTTTGATTGACGCGCCGGAAGGCACACAGTGGGAGACAGTGCAGGACGAGATTCGTGTCCGGTTCCCGCCATCTGAGCAAGCAATCTCAGCCAAAATTCTGATTACGCCGGCGATCCAAGATACACTTGAATTAAACGTTTGGACACAATTCGTTGAAAATTCTCCTCCTGTTGAAGATCTGACGAAACTGATACAAGGCGGACCGCAACGTTGGTCGGAAAAACTCACCACAACCGGACACACCGATATACAGCGAAAACTCAGGCTGGAAACGGTGAAAATAGACGCGGGAACAACGACTATGCACCTTGAATTAGATGGGTATCTACCGAAAGTGCTTTCTATGGATAATCTATTACCTGCCCCTGGCGGTGTTGGCAATGCAGACCAGTACATTGCAGTCCTGTTTCCTCATTCCAAAACCTCAGAGTCCACCCCTGCACAGGAACAGAAGGGTGATTCCGCTTTGATCGGACATTGGCGTTTTGACGAAGGCAACGGTTTACACGCAATAAGTTCAACACCCGAAAAGTCAACAATCGTCCTTGATGGTGTTCAGTGGAAATCCGGGCGACGCGACAATTGTCTTGTATTTGATGGTAATGCGGAAGCTCGTTTTGACAAAAACTTTACCCTTGATTTTGACACCACTGACCTAACCTTTGCTGTATGGATTGCCACTGAGGATGATGGTACAATCTTCTCTGAAGCACTTGAGGAGCCAGAATGGGTGCCTAACGGCAAAACCTTTTTTATCCGAGATGGACAATTGGCTTTTGATGTCGGTTGGGTCGGTGTTGTCAGCAGTGCTGCAGGAGATGGAAAATCAGTCATTGATGGTGTTTGGCATCATGTCGGACTGACGTGGCGACATCAAACGGGTGCAATGAAGATGTTTTTGGATGGGGAGATTGTAGCAGAAGGTGTGCTCAAGCCAGAAGATGAACTTGAAGATGACGTTTGGCGACTCGGATTCACTGCAGAGAATTTCCCCGAAGAATCCCCCAGGTTAGAAGGGAAACTTGATGACCTGCATTTGTACAACCGTGCCTTCTCTCCCGATGAGATGCAAGCGCTTTATCAACGCTTCCAAGAGCCACCTCTGATTGCAGCGACTCTGGTAGAACCGATTGAGGGCGCGAAATGGACCGTCGACTCCGACCGTGTTTACCTCCACCTCTCTACAGACACAACCGCATCGGTTCTTACATGGGATGGCAGTGAATCACAACTATCAGATTTCGCACAGTTAGCGGCAAATGATGGACTTGACCCCAGCCAACCGTTCGCAATCGACAAGATAGATTGGCCCACACAAAATCCGTGGGAATCGTGGCTACGCTTCGGTGGGTTCGACTTCTTTCCAGGCGGCAATCGTGCCGCGCTTTCCACTTGGAACGGCGATGTCTGGACAGTCACCGGACTCAATGATACCTTGGACACGCTCGTATGGCAACGTATCGCCACCGGTCTGAATCAACCGCTCGGACTTAAAATTGTCAAGCAGCAGATTTACGTTGTCGGACGCGACCAGATCACCCGTCTCGTTGATCTCAACGCAGACGGTGAAATAGATTTCTACGAGAATTTTAATAATGACGTCTACAACAGTGAACACTTCCACGAACCGAGTATGGACCTGCAGACCGATGAAGCGGGGAACTTCTACTACATGAAAGCCGCCCGACATGCACTGCGCGCCCAACACCCTCACCACGGCACACTCATCCGGGTGTCGCCAGGCGGGGAAAAGTCTACCGTGATCGCTTACGGATTTCGCGCATCAAACGGGCTTGGGATTAGCCCCGGTCCTACATTCTACGGCACAGATCAGGAAGGGTTCTGGATGCCTGCCAACCGACTGAATCGTATCACTGATCACGGTAAATTCTATGGTAACCTCTGGGGCTGGTACCCGCCCGACGATCCGCCAAATAGCTACGAGCCACCTCTCTGCTGGGTCGCTCCTTTTGTTGACCGTTCCCCAGCGGCACTGGTCTGGATTCCCATCGGCACTTGGGGGGAAATGGGCGATTCTCTACTTTCAGTCAGTTACGGCACTGGGAAAGTGTACGCCGTTCTTCAGCACCAAATAGAAGAAACTGTACAAGGTGCTCTCACCGAACTGGGTGTGGAGTTTCCTACAGGAGTGATGCGTGGCCGATTCCACCCTATCAATGGGGACCTCTATCTCGCAGGTATGTTTGGCTGGTCCTCCAACAAACAGGAAGACACAGGTTTCTATCGGATACGTATGACCGGTGCACCACTCCGTACCCCCAAATCATTTCGCGCTGTCAGCGACGGCTTAATCATCAATTTCTATGAACCGCTTGCACCAAAATCCGCAGCAAATCCAGAAAACTGGCGGGTACAGAGTTGGGAGTACCGCTGGTCTGAAGGCTACGGTTCGCCACAGTTAAAACGTTCTGGTGAGGAGGGCAGAGATATGCATCCTGTCCAATCTGCAACACTTTCCGAGGATGGCAAAACCGTTTTCCTCAAAATACCGAGCCTAACTCCTACAATGCAATTCCATGTTGACATCACAGGCAACTTCGCAGACGGCACACCGCTGAATTGCTATCTGCACGGCACAATACATACGCTTGAAGATAGACACAATAGGAAGACTCCGTAGTGCAAACTGAAAGTTTACGCTACAAAAGATAATCGGAGTTTGATACCCCGATTTATGCTACCTATCTCAGGAGTGTGCATAAATAATTGAGGGGTGTGCATAAATAATTGGCGCATCAACACAGACAAGGACAGACGCCAGGTGCCGCTTGATTTATAGAAATGCGTTTGTAGTCGCGCAATTCAT
>JAGWBU010000026.1:61924-62441 GCA_021295735.1 Candidatus Poribacteria bacterium
CCGTGTGGCATGCTGCGCCTCTTTGAACTTGTGGACGGAAACCCACGGCGTGTGCGGACTACCTTTAAGCACATATTTAACATCGGAATTATTTATGTTATGAATGCTATTTTATTCTCCAAGCGTTTCTGTTTGATGAATGTTTAAATCTTTCTTGAGAAAAACCTTTAGCTGAGTAAATACCAATCTTGGAAATTCTATAATCTTGCCAAGTCATCTGGCATGCCATACGTGCATGCTGTGTTGATTTGGCCCTGCCGTAGAAAACGCGACGGCCTCTTTGCAAATTGCACCTAAGTGACATAATATTATACACCCACATAAATTGACAGTTTGTCTCAAAAGTGATATTATGTATAAGATGTAAACTGAGTTAGAACTTTCTACGTTTTTTATTTTACTTCGTTTACAAGCGTTATTAGTAACCACAGACCACGCATTTATAGTAAAATCCAATAATATGTTCACATTTCAATGAACAGCAATTCCCACACGCATGCGCTGGCGAGGTTTCCTA
>JAGWBU010000027.1:0-10669 GCA_021295735.1 Candidatus Poribacteria bacterium
GTTTTGCGCAAGACGACTCACTTGAATATGTTGTAAGGTTGTATTACGTGGTTCCCAGTGACCAAGAACCGACACCAGACATAGATGTCACGCTAAATGAAATGATAAAAAAGGCACAGTTGGCATTCGCGGAATTGATGGAAAATCATGAGTTTGATAGAAAAACATTTGCCTATGAAACTGATGCAGACGGAAATGCTGTGGTGCATCATGTGGTTGGAGCTGCCAACGCTGCGAGTTTTTATGATAAATATGCAGCAGCCTTAGAAGCAATTTATGGTAGATACACGCCAATCGTAGACGACATGGAAGCAATCATAGATGAACACCCACCTTTTATCAATATTATTATATTTGATTATGATGAGGGCCCAAATTTATGTGGAGAGGCAGGCAGAAATAGTCGAATTGCTTTTGTTAAATTGGGGGGTGGTTGCCTTAACCATCATGTTATGGCACATGAACTTGCACACGTTTTTGGACTGTGGCATTATAATATTGTTGATGATGTATTAATCCCAAACTCATATACCCATGAATCAATGTTAAGGTCTTTCCGTAGTGCGGAATGGTTGAATATCAGTCGTTACTTTAACACTGACCTAAAAAACTCCACAGGACCAACAACAACTCATATGCTTCCACCCCTTGCATCCCCACCAAATGCTGTCCGCCTCCGTTTTGAGGTAGCTGACCCGGATGGACTCTATATAGCACAATTAGTTGTAGCAGCACCAGGAGGAGGTGATGTAATTGCTAGTAAGCGATTACAAGGTAATAAGGCAATCGTTGAATTTGAAACAACAAAATTAGGTCTGATCCTTGATGGTGGAATTGTAACAATCTTGGTTGTTGATGAAACCGGTGACATTGCCGACTTTCATTCTAACTCATATCCAATTGACATAACCCCCGTCCTGCCACCACCTGAAATTATTTCAATACCCGATCAGAATTTAGCAGCGATTGTAAGGAAAACTCTCGGATTAACAGAAAACAGCGACATCACTCAACTGGATATGCTTAAACTAACGACCCTTAAAAATTCCGAAAAACCAGAAAAACGTAATATTCCTGAACATCAGATAACAGACCTAACTGGAATTAAACATGCCTTGAATCTAAAGTACTTATATCTCTGGAACAATCAAATCAGAGACATCACTTCCATCGTAGCATTGAAGCAATTGGAGGTCGTGGATCTTCGGAACAATCAAATTAGTTCTTTATACCTTCAGGGCAATCCTATTGAAAATAGAAAACCACTCCTTGAACTCTTGGAAAAGAATCCGGATGTCAAAATATATCTCAAGTGGGGTGGCGAACCCTTACCTGTCACCTTATCTCATTTCCGCGCAGAACACACCAATGCAGGCGTTATCCTCAAATGGACAACCGAATCAGAGGTTGACAACGCAGGGTTTTTCATATACCGCAGTGAAACAAAAGATGGTGAGTTCAAGGTCGTCAATCCAACAATGATACAAGGTGCTGGCACAACAGGTGAACGAAACGAGTATACATGGACAGACACCACTGCAAAACCGAATACTGTCTACTATTATCGGATAGAGGATGTATCGCATGCAGGTATGCGCAAGCAGTTAGCAACGGTTCGTTTGAGAGGACTTGTGTCCGCAAGCGGTAAATTAACTACCCGTTGGGCAGGTTTGAGAAAGCAAAACTAAATTGAATGGTATCCCAAAATAATGAAAAAATCAGATGAAAGCAATCCTCCCTCAATAGCTCGCAAAGGCAAACGGTTTTCTACACCTACAGTAGCATATCTCTTGTTCCTGATACTCCTCTACCTGATTATAGGCTGTGGCCCATTAGGAATAACTGACCCGCAATCCGATACGCCCTACGCAGATTCCCGCCCAAATTCAAAACCGAAAAAGACATGGCCAGTGAAACGCACGCTTATCAGCAACGAAGTCAACTGTATCGCTGCCGATTCAGACAATGTATGGATTGCAACAGCGAGAGGAGTTTCTCGCTGGGAACGCACACAAGACAGATGGCTCCACTACACAATGGAAGACGGATTAGCAAATGATATGGTCAACGCTGTTGCGGTTGATGGAAAATGGGTTTGGTTTGCAACAGATGAAGGTGTGAGTCGATACGACAGCGAAACCGACACCTTTTCAACTTTTCGTAGCATAGACGGACTCGCAAGTGATCAGGTTTCCTCCATCGCTGTGGATGGGAACTACGTCTGGTTCGGAACATCTGACGGACTGAACCGATATGATAAAACGATTGACAGTTGGGCAGTCCGCACGAGAAAAGATGGCTTAGTTAGCAGGATAATTACAACAATCGCTGTCGAGCCTGAGTATGTCTGGGTCGGCACTGACAGAGAAATAAACCCTGATCCGCACGGATGGGATGAAGATCCGAGATTCAGCAAAGGTGGTGTGAGTCGGTATCACCGAGACACCGATTCTTGGAATAACTATACAAGATCAGATGGTTTGATAGACAATGAAATCGCCACCATTGCTGTGGATGATGACAGTGTTTGGTTTGGCACACAACATAGAGGTGTTAGTCAATACAATCAGGTTGACCAAACTTTCGTGAAAACGTTCACCAAAACCGATCTGCTGAAAAGCAATTTCATCTCCTCTATCCGTGCTGACGGGTTTCAGGTTTGGTTTGGGACTGCCAATGCGGGCGTGCATCGCTTCATCAAACCTGTCAATACGTGGGTACATTATACTAAAGTAGACGGGTTGGCGAGTAATAATGTGAGCTGGATTACCACACAAGGTAATGATGTTTGGTTTGCAAGTAAAGAAGATGGCGTGAGCCGTTTTGATAAGGTAACCGGTAAATGGACAATTTACAAGCAAGCGGATTTTCTGGCGGATAACGATGTTCGGGATATAGCACGTGATGCCGATGGAAACCTCTGGATAGCAACAGTCGCTGGAGTCTCGGTTTACACTCCCGAAACGCGTAGTTGGGAGGTTATCTCTAAAGAAGATGGACTGCCAACCCCTTACGTCATGGCAGTAGATATAGTGTCACAATCGTCTGAATCTAAATTGAGCAAGTTAAGCAAAATATCAAAGGGACAGATATGGATCGGCACAGCGCGAGGACTCGGTTCATGCACACACTTTGGTGGTCAGTGGACATTCCACCGTCCCGCTCAAGGGGAAGCCTTTGTAACAGTAGTCGCTACTGGCAGGGGTTCAGACAATATCATTGACGCAGGACAGATATGGCTTGGAACGAATTTAGGTCCTGCAATGTATGACACAAACTCTCAAGAATGGACACAACTAACGTTACCAGATGCCCCCAAGAATCCGCTTATATTGTCTCTTCTTATTCATGATGAAAATGTCTGGTTCAGTGGTGTAGAAGGTGTTTGGCGATATTCAGTTGTGGATAAACAGATGCATCAAGTTACTGAAGGACTAAAAAACCCTTACGTTAACGTGCTGCTTGCTGTAGACAACGTGCTTTGGGCGGGGACCCAGGAAGGTCTCACAAAATATGACAACAAACAACAGCGTTGGACACTTGTTTCCTTTGAGGATGAATCGAAAGAACAATCACCATCTCCAAGTATCACAGCACTTGCATATCAAGAAGGCGTGCTTTGGGTTGGAACACCGCATGGATTAGGAAGTTACACGATAGCAACTGAAAAGTGGAATCCTCTCAAAAAATCACACAATATTCGCGACATTATGTGTGATGAAGATGGCAAACTTTGGTTAGCAACCTCTACAGGTCTCGTTGAATATCACATATCAAGTGGTGAAAAGGTGACACACCTATCCCGCCCGGTGCGGGAACCCTTACTTGAAACGAGGATTTCACACATCAAATTTGATGGGGATTACATCTGGTTTTCTAACTGGAGGACTTCGCGAAACGGCGGAATTCTAAGGTTTCACCGTCCAACAAAAACTTGGCAGCGTTTCACACGATTAGATATTTTTCAGTCTACTCAGAAAAAAACGATGACAGTGTTGCGGTGGACTTATATAGATAAAGATGCTGTTTGGTTCACAACAGACTACGGTGTGCTTCGCTACGATAAATCAAGGGATACATGGCAACATTTTACAATGAAAGACGGGCTTTCTGTGGACGATTTGGACAAGATTGCTGTCAGTGAAAAGAGTGTATGGGTAGTTCCGATGATGGGTATGGAATTGAACCGTTATGATAAAGCAACTGGCAAATGGAAGGTTATCACCCAACCTGAAAGGAGAGAGCATAGGGAAAGCTTAAGAGGTTTTGCTGTTGATGGACCGGAGGTATGGTTCGGTTCAGGAGACGCTCTCACGCGCTACAATGATGATACTAAGGAGTGGAAGGAATATAGACCGGCAGATGGTTTGGCAGGAAGAGGTGCTGAATGGATTACGATAGACAAGGATTTCGTTTGGGTTGCACGATCCGAATGGGATAGAGGCAGCAATCGTCCATTGTCGCGATACGATAAAAAGACAAAGGAATGGGCGACATTTTCTACCAATGACGTGCTTGCTGCAAAAACTATTAAGCGTATTATCGCAACAGAAAACGATGTTTGGATACAATACAGACCTTGGGATAACGTTGTAACCCGATATGATAGGCGCAATAAGGAATGGACTACCATCACCTCTGGTCGTGGAACGCTTGAACTTGCTGCAGATGATGACTATCTCTGGTTAGCCGCACCGAATGAGGGGCTGCGGCGGTTTCATTTTTCTTCAGGCACTTGGACAACATTCAAAGATGTCAAAGGATTGCTGCATAATCATGTTGGCGAGTATGGACTTGCAGTCGATGAAGATTATGTATGGGTTGGAACAATACGTGGGCTTTCTCGTTATGACAAACATCGGGAATCCTGGATGCCTCTTGCGCCTTTGCCGACTCTTTCAGGACGTACCGTCCGCACAGTGGATACAGATGAGCGTTTCGTGTGGGTTGGAACGGATAGGGGGTTGTCTCGATATGATAAGGATTTGGGCACGTGGAAAAACTATAAACAGACGGGTGGATCCGAGGAAATAGCAACGCACAATGGACACTGGCATCGCCATAGACCCAAATCACGCGGTATGCTCTCCGATAATGCTGTGAGTTCTATCGTTGCTGATGAACAATATGTGTGGGTAGGCACCCGAGACGGTGCGAACCGATTTGATAAAATCGCACTTCGATGGGACCAATACAAAACTGAACATGGTTTACCCGCTAACAATGTGACATCTGTCAGCACCGATGGAAATAACATCTGGGTTGGTACACATTCAGGGATAGGAAAGTATCCGCGAACCGCTGATGACCTCAATGCATGGATTGCCTATACTTCTGGCACTGAAATTCAACCCTCTGCCGTGTCTAAGGAGTTCGCAGAGTCATTGGTTACCGATGAGATATGGTGTATTACAGCAAGTAAAAGACATGTCTGGGTTGGAACTCGTCGTGGCGTGAGTAAATACAATATTGGTCGGGACATCTGGAAAACAATCACAGCAGTAGATGGTCTTGCCAGCGATGAGGTCAGTTGTATCGCCGTTGATGGTGAACGCATCTGGTTTGGTAGTGATCGCGGGGTAACGTTTTACAATGAAAAAACAGAAGATTGGCGCGCCTATACAACCAAGGACGGTCTCGCAAGTGACAAGATTACGACTATCGGTGTTGATGGGACTGATGTATGGATCGGCACTTACAACGCTGGGATCAGTCGGTACGACCAACTGAAAAATAGCTGGGCAACTTACACACGAGAAGATGGCTTGGCACATAACGGCATACTTTCTATGGCAATCGGTAGTACGTACGTATGGTTTGGTACCTATCGCGGATTGAGCCGTTTTGATAAACGCACAGGCATTTGGACAACCTTCACAGAGGCTTACGGTCCAGAGGACATTTTAAGATAGCCAATAGTGTCAGTCTATTTAGTGTATTATATCTTTTGTAGGAGGGCTTTCTAAGCCCGATTTTATAGGGTGAGACTTACAAAGGTTTCCACACCTCCTGGTAGGCGCGTTTTGTAAACGCGCCGTTTATGGTGTCTTAAGTCAGTCTGGGTTGGACTCGGCGCGTTTACATGGAGATTAAGAAAATATTTCGGTAATTCTAATTTTTCCCAAACCCGGTAGGTGCGTTTTCCCAACCGCACTGGATCTTTCTCCAAAATTACCGAATTAATAAATTAATCTTCATCAAAGCGCGCCTACCGCTTGCGTATTTTACACGTAAGGTGGGTGTGTAAATATTTTAGCATTAACCATGTTGCTTTTCTTGTAGGAGGGCTTTGTCCGCCCGATAAATTCAAATCAACGATGAATAGACTTGTAGTATTCATCGGGGTTGAAAACCCGCCAAATGCCAAAAAGCGCATTTGGCGTTGATTTGGCAGCATGCCGGACGGGGAATGCCAAATGGTATTCATACCCGGTGAATGACTAAAGACGAATGCGCCAAATCAACGGTCCGAATGCGCTTTGGCATTCCCCGTATGGCATTCGCCATGATTCATACCGTTGATTTCTTGATTTGGCGCATGCTGCGTTGATTTGGCTAAATGCCAAAGCGCATTTAGCGTTGATTCACTCCCACAAGAGGATATATCGATATATCCTAAAATTGACACCTATGGGTAGAGCGAAGCGAAACCCAACGATATAGGAGGCGCAATGAATTGCGCGACTACAAACGCTGATACTCTTAAAATCCGCGCCATCTGCGTAACCCGCGCTAATCCGTGATTCAGACAAAATTGAATTTCGCTTACGCTCTACCTAACCTACGAACTGCTTAGACCAACAAAAATATGTCTTTAGTAACAATAAACCGTGTAACAAAACGTTATGACCCAGACTTAATTCTGGACGATATTTCAGCCGCAATTGCGCCTGGAGACCGAATTGGGTTAATTGGCCGTAACGGATGTGGAAAAACAACGTTACTTAAAATTATAGGCGGTATGCTCACCGATTTCAAAGGGAATGTCGTTCTGGCAAAGGGGCGACGTATGGGATACTTAAGCCAAGAACCGGAGTTGGAACATGACTGCACGTTACGCCAGGAAATGCTTAAGGTTTTTGAAGAACGGCTTGCCCTTGAAGATAAAATGCTCATGCTTGCAGAGGAGATGGAAAAACAAGAAACGCCACACTTCTTAGCGCAGTACGCGCGCATTCAGGAAAAGCATGAACAACTCGGCGGTTACGACTATGAACATCGGATAAATCGCGTACTTGGTGGTTTAGGTTTTATCGAACAGGACTTCAATTTACCGGTCAGCGTCCTGAGTGGCGGCCAAAAGAGTAGGGCGACGTTAGCAAAACTGCTCCTTGAAGAACCAGACTTGTTGCTTCTTGACGAACCGACGAATCACCTTGACATCAACGGAATTGAATGGCTGGAAAATTATCTCAATACCGAATATAACGGTGGAGTCCTCGTTGTTTCTCACGATAGATTTTTTTTGGATAAAGTCGTTCGAAAGGTGTGGGAACTCACTGAAAATAAAATAAATATCTATCGAGGCAACTATTCCAAGTTCTTGGAAATTAAAAATGTTGAGCGACTCGTTGACCAACGCGCATTCAAAATACAACAGGCGTTTATTGCACAGGAAGATAAGTTCATTGAGCGTAATATAGCCGGACAGCGGACTCGCGAAGCACAGGGAAGACGGAAAAAACTGGAACGGTTGGAAAAAGTTGAAAAACCGAAACCCGATGCGCCAACGTTGAAACTCAACTTCACACGAGGAACACGCGGTGGAGATGATATTCTACGTTGTCAAAACGTTAGCAAACAGTTTGGCGATAAGGTGTTATTCAAAAACCTGAGTTTTGACATCTACCGTGGTGATGTTGTCGGGATCATGGGACCGAACGGTACCGGAAAAACGACACTTTTCCGAATGATTTTGGGGCAGGAACAACCCACCCAAGGCGACCTTTGGGTCGGTCCCGGCCTTAAACTTGGATATTATACGCAAGAATTGGAAGGGCTCAATCTGGATAATGAAATCATGCACGAAGTCTGGGCACTTTGTCCAGAGCAGACACAGCAGCAGGTTAGGAGTTTTTTAGCAAAATTCCTCTTTCGCGGGGATGACGTGTTTAAACAGATTGGAATCTTGAGTGGAGGTGAACAGAGCCGCGTTCAACTTGCGAAACTGCTATTGGAAAACGCTAATGTGCTTCTACTTGATGAACCAACAAATCATCTGGATATTCCAGCACGCGAGGCACTCGAAAAAGCACTCGCCAGCTATCCCGCCACACAATTTATTATCTCTCATGACCGCTACCTTTTGAATAGTTTAGCGACTAAACTACTAATTTTTGACATCACAAAAGAGGGAACAGAAACACGCTTTTTCGAAGGCACCTATGCCGAATATGAAGCAGAGCAACAGAGACAAGTTGTTGATACAGAGCAGGAACACCAAGAGAATCAGCAATCTGAAAGTGTTCAAAACAGGACAACACCGAAACGAAATAAGTCAAAATCTAAGCGAAAACGGAAAATGAAGGCACAACGTTTGGTTGGAAGCAATTAAATTCGGTAATTTTCTATAAAATTCCTCTTTTTCACACTTTTAATTTGACATTCGTGAAAAATTAATATATAATTTATGTCGTATACGACGGAATATACCTCTGACATAGGACGTATTTGAAAATGTCTAAAAACCATGAGTTTAATCAAGAAATTGATGTTGTCATGCGTGTGATGCGTCATGCGCAAGCGGCAGTCAAATCAAGGTTTATACAGGAAGTTGTCCCCAGTCGCCTGACAATTGTCCAGTTCAATGCATTACAACATCTTCATTGGTATGGTCGAGAATCAGGCATGTCCGTCAGTGAGTTAGGTGAGCATTTAGGCCTTGCCCACAATACAGTCTCAGGCTTAGTCAGTCGGCTTGAGAAACATGGTTGGGTTGTCCGTCGTAAATGTGATAAAGATCGGAGGCGCGCCCGCATTCAACTAACACCGCAATCTGAACAACTTTTCCGAGAACGGGTGAAACACGCTACAGACTTTTGGCAACACACCTTTGGTCAACTTTCCACTGCAGATCAGGAAAACCTGATTGGGAGTCTAAAAAAGCTGAAACAGGTGATGGCAAAACCGGTGTGGCCAAGTTATGCACAGTTACACCCACGCGATGCGGACCATTTACGAGAAAAGTTTGAAACGGAACTTGACGAACTTGCGCAAGCAAAACTAAAACTCGTCGGAATACGTTTAATTCTCGCCCGAATCGCGGAAAAACGGAATGAACACGAACTTGCTGCGTACCTGAACCAAGCTGCCTCCGAAGAGATTCGACATACAAACCAGTTGTTCACACTACTCGGTCATGGTGAACATTTTGACAGACTTCTCTCGGCACTTATTGATGAAGACCAGATTGTCTATGAGGAGTTGTTAACCTTACTTGATAATGCCCCATGTACAGAGGATGATGAAGAATTAAACCTGCTTCAACAAATGCTTCAAGATAGCCACAGATATAGACGATGGTTTCGCGATGTTCACAAGCAAACAAATCGGTGACTTCTATTCTATCAACGGCGGTCTGAGTTTCAGTTTCCGGCCGATGACACTTAAGAGGAGAACATGCAGTCCCAAAGCCCCGAAAGTATTCCTCCAGCATGTAATGATGATGCCCAACTGATAGAACAATTTCAGAGCGGCGATACGGATGTGTTTAATACACTCTTTACTCGCTACCAGAAACGCACTTATCGGTTAGTTCAGCGTTTTGTTCCTAATCATGAAGATGCCCTTGATATTACGCAAGATGCGTTTATTCGCGCTTACCAAGGGCTGAGTGATTTTAAGAGCCAGTGCCAGTTCTATAGTTGGCTTTACCGAATTACAGTCAATCTCTGCATTGATTTTTTACGGAAAAAAGCGCGCTCGGAAGTGATGGTATACGAATCCGACGAATCGGATGAATTGCCGATGGCAAATTTCCCCGATTTACGTTCAGATTCTCCTGCCAAAGCTGCTGAGAATAAAGAACTCAGAGTCCAGATTCGGAAGGCGATTCGTCAGTTGCCGCCGAAGCAACGGCAAATTTTTATCCTGCGTCACTGGGACGGATTATCCCTAAAAGATATTGCAACTGCGGTTGGCAGATCGGATGGAACAGTCAAAGCCCACCTGTTCCATGCACATCGTAATCTCCGCAAACATCTACGTTCTTACCTGAAGGAATCAGATGTTTAAATTGTTAGGATAAAAAGACATTTGTCCTCATTCTCCTAACCTTCCATGTTAATCCAAGATATGGAAGGTTAGAAGAAGTCTATTCGCTTTTCCCTCCTTAAATTTATAGTGTTGTCCAGATTCTGAACCACAACTATTATTATTTGGACAGTTGACCCATCTATCATAAGCAAGAATTACGATTGTTCTGCGATCCCGCGTTGGCACGAAATTTGCTCTACCTTATAGCAATTAGTTTATAGTAAAATCCGAAAATATGTTTACATTTCAATGAACAACAATCCCGACACACTCGCGTTGGCGAGGTTTCCTAACCTCGCTAATGTTCAGGTAATTGTGGGTTTTACTATAATAAATCCAAGTTGCTACCTATTTCGTAAATTCTCTTGTAGGAGGGGTTTCTAACCCCGACAAATGCCAAAAAGCGCATTTGGCG
>JAGWBU010000027.1:10889-62822 GCA_021295735.1 Candidatus Poribacteria bacterium
TATGTCCGATTTTTTGTTTATTCCGTTCTACCCAACGGACAGTGGATATTGAATTTTATTATCAAACTCACGTTATAATAGCCATTTCAAGGAGATAAAAGTGAAACATATTCATACAGTGTTTGGGATAACGTTACTATTCAGTTTATTCCTGCTTGCTATAAACGCTTGGGGAGAACCATATATTTCTTTCTATTCTAACCGCACAGGGAATAGGGACATCTACATCATTGATACGAATGGTGAGAATCTCCGCAACCTCACAAATCACCCCGCAAGCGATTGTTGTGCAACGTGGGCGCCAGATGGCCGATCTTTCGCTTTTATGTCGAGACGGGATGGAAAAGGTAATATCTATATCATGAAAGTTGGTGAAACTGAAGCGCGTCGATTGACAAACCATCCGGAGCAAGATTCGGCTCCTGCTTGGTCACCTGATGGGAAATGGATTGCTTTTCAATCCAATAGAACAGGGAAAAGTCAAATCTACAAAATAGATATCAATGGTAAGAATCTACAGCGGTTGACAAACCAGGGAAATAATTACACCCCGGCATGGTCTCCAGACGGGAAATTAATTGCATTCTATTCTGATCAGAATGAATGGGGTGATGTCTATGTGATGGATTCAGACGGAAAAGGTGTCAGACGCATTAAAAACGAACATGGTGGTGGGTCTCGGTCTCCTGCTTGGTCTCCTGATGGGAAACAAATTGCCTTTGATATTTCCAGACAAGGAAACGGTATCTTCATTATGGATGTAGATGGAGGAAATTCCCGCCGCATGTCACCGCCTTTGAATTGGAGCTACAATCCTGCGTGGTCTCCTGATGATAAGTGGATTGCCTACGAGGCAGAAATTGAAAATCCTTGGGGAAACCCCAATGTGGATAAAAATATATATATTGTCTCTGTCAAGAGTGGCAAGCGGCTACAAATCACACACCATCCTGGGCAAAATGGTGAGCCTGCATGGGTCCCCGAAGGTTTTTTCTCCGTTTCCCCTACTGCAAACACTAAAACGACACTTTGGGGTAGATTAAAGCAAACTGAACCTGTGGCGCAGTAAGATCGATCTTATATCAATTGATTCCACTTTGTAAGCGCGCTTACTGTCCTGATAAATAACCCACATGTGTCAATTAACGGTACTCCACCCCGGTAGATGCGGTTTCCTAACCGCATCGGGCTTATGCAAGTGCTGTTAGCCTCAGTTTTCTGTTTTTACACCACTGTTTGAAGGATGCTAAAGATGGAAGGTTTTCGTGTCCGATACGGAGCGGTTAGGAACCACTCCTACCGGGCCTAGGGTTGAGCGTGTTGTGTTTTTTAAATTGATGCCTATGGTTTGCAAAAATGCAGCACATATACAAACGAAATTGTCGGCTACGTTTCCACGGTCTCTTCTGTTGCAAAGAGTGCTTCAACGAAATCAGCACCTGCGAAATTACGTAAGTCATCAAGTTTTTCACCAATTCCGATTAATTTGACAGGAGCACCGAGTTCGGCTTTTACCGCTAACACTATCCCGCCTTTAGCTGTGCCATCCAGTTTTGTAATTGCTACACCTGTAATCGGTACAGCTTCGTTGAAAATTTTTGCTTGCATCAGTGCGTTTTGTCCCACTGTGCCGTCAATGACAAGTAACACCTCGTGAGGCGCGCCTGTATGTGCTTGCTCCATCACCCGTCCGATTTTTGATAGTTCATCCATCAACGGTTTTTTGGTATGGAGTCTGCCTGCTGTATCCACAATCAGCACATCGGTTTCTCTATTTTTTGCAGCGTGAACTGCATCAAAAATCACCGAAGCGGGTTCAGCTTTTTCCCCACCACGAATTATTTCTGCTCCCGCGCGTTCGCACCAAATTGCCAATTGATCTTCTGCGGCAGCACGAAATGTATCGCCTGCGGCAACAAGAACACGGTTACCATCAGCCTTGAATCGACTTGCGAGTTTACCGATAGTTGTCGTTTTTCCTGCCCCGTTAACACCGAGGACTAAAATCGTATAAGGCGGTTCACCTTCAAACTCCAACGGAACGTCTTCACCGAGTAGATTAAGAATTTCCTCTTTTATGACTGTTTCCAATTCGGAAGAATCACCCAACCCTCTTGCTTTCACAGTCTCTCTAACGTTGTCCATTAGCGTCAGCGTCGTGTCAACCCCCACGTCTGCTTGGATTAAAATTTCTTCGATCTCCTCCATTAGTTCTTCGTCAATTTTTCTACCAACACGAAGTAGCCCCGACAGCTGAGAGAGAAAACGGTTTCGCGTTTTCGCCAAACCAGACTTGAGGCGATTAAACCAATTCTCTTTTTCCTCTGTAGCCTCCGGTTCAACGGGGTTTTTATCACCACCTTTAAATAAGTTCCTGAGCATCCATTTCTCCTTTATTCAAATGACCTATTTTTTACACATTATCTGGCTATGTTTGGTTTGAATGTATCCATATCATATAATACAGTAACAGATGTCTGAATGACAAATAAAAATAGATGTACCTGGTAATCGACTTACGGTTATGATATTGAAATGTAAAACAATTTGTAGCCTTTGACGTTGTAGTTCAAAACTCAGATACAGAATATAAATTATCTATTGCTATAATTGCCTTTTTGTAGTATATTAAAGGCATGTTAAATGAGGAGGCTTACAATGAAAAGCAGAAGACTTGATAGTTCATTTCTGAGCGCGTTTTTCGGTATTGCTATTGTGCTAATTCCTTGCATGATCTTGACTTCCTGTGTGGAGGAACAGCAATTAGAGGAACTTGTTCAGGAAACGAATAAGGAAGAAATAGAGCAGGAGATTGTTGAACCTGAAGAACCGGTTGTCGCACTTCCGGGGCTCCCTGAAGATGTCGCAGGTTATGAACGTTGGCTTAAATTAAACGCCGAACCAATTCCGCCGGTAGCAGGCGGTGATCCACACAACGGCACAAAGAATGTATATGTTAACCAAGCACGGGATACTATTGCACCTGATGGCGAGCAACAATTCCCATATCCTGATGGAAGCATAGTCGTAAAAGAAGCATTCCGACCAAATAAGGACTATGTGGGACTCATCGCAATTATGCGCAAAAAAGCAGGAACTGATCCAGACCATAATGATTGGGCGTTCATTGAATATACCCGAAACGACCCTGATGCCGATTTTAACGTTATAGCCTCCGGCAGAATATGTTGGAGTTGTCATGCCAGAGTCGAAGACATAGACTATGTTTTTACGGAACTTGACTGATATCATAGTGAATTATAAAGATAAATTGACATGTTGCCGCTACATACAGCGGGAATTCCATTTTGGTAGGCGAGGTTTCCTAACCTCGCTTGTTCAGAGTGTCTCGTTAATTCTAAAATCTACTACAAATAAGGGTGTGCATAAATATTTGGCGCATCAACACAGACAGGGACAGACGCCAGGTGCCGCTTGATTTATAGAAATGCGTTAACGCAGCATGCGCCAAATCAAGAAATCAACGGTATGAACCATGGCGAATGCCGGACGGGGAATGCCAAAGGGCATTCGGACCGTTGATTTGGCGCATGCGTCTTTAGTCATTCACCGGGTATGAATGCCTTATGGCATTCCCCGTGTGGCATGCTGCGCCTCTTTGAACTTGTGGGCGGAAACCCACGGCGTATGCGGACTACCTTTAAGCGCATATTTAACATCGGAATTATTTATGCACACCTCTCACTATAAATAAGGAGTCTTGAAAAAACACGAAGATTGCTAATAAAAAGGAGAATGCTTTTGAAGATATATCACAATAGATTTGCAATACACTTACACTACAATACTGTGCTGCGAAAATGCTTTCGTGTGTTGTTCATTTTTGCCTTGATGGTTAATTTCTCTTTGGTTCTTTTTTTGGCAAATTCTGCTGAGGCGCGTCCTGAGTTTGCAGCTGAATTAGATAAGGACTGTAATTTCTGTCACATTGACCCAGCAGGTGGAGGACCCCGAAATCGCATCGGTGAGATTTTTGAAGAGAACTATTTTGAGTTCCCCGAAGATTTTGACATGGATGCTGTTACAGAAGAAGCAAAGCAGGTCGTCAAGCAACTTACTACCTCACTTGATCTCCAGACAGCTTTTATTAAAACAACCCATGTAGATGAAGAGGAAGGCACGGTCGCTGGGTGTAACTCATGTCATACCTCAGTTGACAGGTTCCTCCTTATGCAAGCTGAGGTAACATTCAATGCCCAAGCATCAGAACGCGTTCGGTTAACCCTTTCTAACAACGTTGGTACTACACTCAACGCTTTTGCAACAGTAGATGCTATTCCAAAACATCTCTACGTTAAAGTCGGACAATTTCGCCTACCGTTCGGTATCAAACAGAAAGATCATAATATCCTTGTCCGGGAAGGTTATGGGCTTGGTTCTAACAAGCGAGACGTTGGACTTGAACTCGGTGGGAGTTTAGGAAAAGTGTTCTACAACGGTGCATTTTTCAACGCTGGTAATGCGACTGCGAAGGGAGCACTCGGCACTGTCGGAGGACAACTCGGTCCAATTCGTGCAGGTGTCTCATGCATTTTTGAGCAACCTGGCGAAGAATGGGAACGTTTGATCGGCGCATTCGTGACTGCCTCTTACGGCGGTTTGAGTTTAGAAGGTGAATTCAACTTTGAAAATAATGGAGAGGTCGCATCTTTTGCCACCGATGCTGTTGACTCCAAAGGATACTATTTCGGTGCAAAGTACCGTGTCCTACCACAGTTTACTGTTGCAGGACGCTACGGTTTGTTTGATCCGGATAGAACTGTTTTAGGCGATGCTGGCAAGCGGTTGACATTCATCGCGCAATATAATTTTATGGAAAATGGCGCAATTTCGTTGTTCTATTGGGCGAACCTGCCTAATGCTGACCGGCAACCTGATGAAAAAATAACAAGTAAGGGGACGTTAAGACAACTTGAAGGGACAAATCAGGTTATTTTAATGTCACGATTCTGGTTTTAGGTTGTTAGCAATTTCTATACGTTTAGAAGATGGTGTGTTTATTTTAACACATGACAAAACGTTTACGCTGGTTCTTCTTAAGATTCTGTTTAGAACCGTGGAACGTTAATATGGAACAGAATATATTTACTTTTGAAGACTATAATAAAGGCAACATGTGTTGTGAGGTAGCGTAAGGAACTGATACATGTTGCCTAAACACCTTGATTTAAGCGTCCTGCCGTGTTTGTGATAAAGGAGAATAAAGTTCAAAAAACTAAATAATTTTTGAATAGCGTTGATAACAACGCAAATTTTGGCACGAAAATTGCTCAATTCCTAACAAACGATAAAATGACCTTCAGATTTGGACGAAATTAACAAACTTTAGGAGACATTTTACGATGGAATCAAAAAAACTTTTAATTGGAATTGTCGCATTTCTTTCTTTACTCGTTTTAATTATCGGTTCGCTCTATATTAATAGTTTAATATCAGGAGCAAAAACGCGTGTCATCGTCAAATCTATTACGCCGAAAGGCGAAAAAGTTTCGCCATGGGCTGATTTTACGTTTACGTTTTCGGAACCATTAGTTGATAATTCACTGATTAATACTGAATTGCCGGATCGTGCAGTTCAATTCACTCCTACTGTTAAGGGAACGGCGCGTTGGATAGCGCGCGACACAGTCCGCTTCTATTTAGAGAGTCCCTTAGCCCCCTCCGCAAGTTACACCGTGGAACTCGCCTCTAAATTACGACAAAGCTCACTTGGCTTTGCCATTACCGGTGATCGAAAATTTACTTTCGCAACAGAACCTTTCCACATACAAAGCAGACGCCTTGAATTTAAATATACTAAAACACACGCAAAGGCTGTTGGAAGCATAACCTTTAATTATCCTGTTAACATCGCTGATTTGCGCGCTAATCTATCTATCCGACTTCAAGAGAATATTGAGATTCCCTATACGCTTCAACCGCAAAATGGTGTTGCCAGAGAAATTAAATTAGAAACTGAAGAAATACCGCGCCTGCTTGGAAACCAAAACCTAAAAGTCCGAATTGAGAAAGGGTTCAAATGCACTGGTGGACAAATCGGGTTAAAAGAAGCAAGCATTAGATCAATGACCTTGACAGGACGTGGCACGCTCGGTGTTACCTATGCAAATGTACGAGAGAGTTCCGGAAGACCTCATATAAAACTCCGGTTTAGTTCTCCTATTCCTGTTGACACAGTGCAACCGTATATTCATATTAAACCTGAATTAAATACCCAAATTATCACTCGCTACGGTGAGCTTGAAATTCATGGTGATTTCAAGCGGCGAAGTAAATACGAAGTCACGGTACAGGAAGGTTTGACAGCACCCGACGGTTCTGTGTTAAGGAAACCATATTCTGTTCGACTTACGATTCCAGATGTCCGTCCTCAGGTTCGTTTTGTTGGAAAAGGTTTTTTCCTAACCCGAAATCAGAATATGAACCTCGGCTTGGCAACGACTAATGTGCATAACGTGAAAGTCCAAATTGAAAAGGTCTTCGGTAACAACCTTGTTTACGCATCTAAAGTAAGAAACTGGGGTTCTTGGACAGAAAATTTAGGTAAGCCAATTCATTCCGGCACGCTTGCGATTACCTCAAAGTTGAATGAAGAGGTAACAACACCTATTGATTTAGGGCAATATCTTAACGATAAACACGTAGGCATCTTTAAAGTAAATGTTCAAGGCAATAATGATTATTGGCTTCGTGCAACACAATGGGTGATGTTGACGGACATCGGCACCGTTGCTAAAAGATCAGGGGATGAGTTATGGGTTTGGGTCAATTCTCTCTCCGACTTAAAACCTATTTCACAAGCAACAGTAAAACTGATTAGTGATAACAATCAAACACTACTGAGTGGAAAAACAAATTGGCAAGGCTTCATCAAGTTTTCCGCTGTAGCACAAAAAACTGATGGTTTTACTCCGTTTATGTTGACAGTGGAGAAAGGGAACGACCTTTCGTTCATTCAGTTCAACCGACATCAACTTTCCACTGGTGACTTCAACGTCGGCGGTTCAGCCTATTTAGCGACAGGATATGAGGCTTTTCTCTATACGAGTCGCGGGGTTTACCGTCCTGGCGAAAAAGTCTCGCTCGCTGCAATTGTGCGTGGAAAGCGAAATACAACGCCGCCTTCGCTTCCAACAAACATACAGATATTAGCACCTGACGGTCGAGTTATCAATGACTTTAAACAAAATACGGATAGACGTGGTGGTTGTGAGGTGACAATCCCTTTACCCGCTTACGCACAGACAGGTAGCTATATCGCTAAAATGAATGTTGCTGGTAAAGAGATTGGACGTGTCCCGTTTCAGGTAGAAGAGTTTATGCCTGACCGAATGAAAGTCACCGTTGCAGCAGAAAAATCTGAATATGATTTAGGTGCTGAGGTCGTAATGGATGTGTCGGCAGTGAACCTCTTTGGACCACCTGCTGCTAATCGAAAAGTCAAGGCAGCTTATGCGCTTGAGGCTGTGCCTTATGTCCCAACTGATAAGTGGCGTTCATTCCACTTTGCAAGTGCTATACCGTTTGAGAAACAGCGAATTACTTTGGAAGAAACCAAGACAGATGCTGAGGGTAAGGTACAATATAAAATCCTCTTACCGGAAACTGTCAAGGCGCCTTCTCAGTTAAATGCGGTTCTAACAGCAACAGTGAGCGAACCCGGCGGTAGAGCCGTTACGGCTGCACACCGCGTAGTTGTTCATCCGTATTCGCATTATATTGGTATCAAACGTTCAAGTAGCGGGCGTATCAAACGCAATCAAGATGTTTCCTTTAACTATATTGCTCTGGATAAGAACGGAAATGCGATAGCAGGCAGAGATTTAGGACTCACTGTTTATAAAGTTCACTGGAACACTATACTACGCCGGAACGCTCGAGGTCGTTATGAATACGTGTCAGATGACCAGCTCACTACCTTAGAATCGCATCAACTTATTTCAACAGCAGAGATCGGGACATTCACTTTTACGCCTTCCGAATACGGGCAATATCGTATACACATAGAAGATATCGCTTCTGGTGCTAAAACAGAGCTTAAAGTAGAAACTACTGGTTGGGGAAACGTTCCTTTGTCAATGGAAAATCCGAACCTGCTTGAGATGACATTAGATAAACCCGCATACCAACCTGGGGAAACTGCGAAACTTCAGATTAAAGCACCATTTCCCGGCAAATTAATATTGACAATGGAACGGGAAAAGATTTTAAGTTACCGAACTGTTAACTTAAGAGGGAATACCGCCAGTTTAAATATTCCAATTCAATATAATTATAAACCGAACATTTATCTTTCTGGGACTTTGATTCGGTCGACAGATTCATTAGAAGAACACGCCCCGGCGCGTGCTTTCGGTATCATCCCACTGAAGCTGGACGCTAAACCCAACCGTCTCAATATTGAGTTTGATGTCCCAGAAGAAATTCGACCAAATAGCGATGTAAACGTCAAGTTTCGTGTGCGCGGTAGACAAAGCGCGTTCTCACATGTTACCATTGCTGCAGTGGATGAGGGGATACTTCAGTTAACCGATTTTCAAGCACCTGATCCGCACCGTTACTTCTACCGTCAGCGTGGGTTGAAAACACGCGCTTATGATCTTTACTCCGCGATTTTGCCTGAAATTGATGCTGTTTTGGGTGACTCCAGCCCGGGCGGAGATGCGGCAAGTCTTGCAAACGGACGGGTTAAACGGCTTAACACTGCCAGCGTCATGCGTGTGAAACCGGTATCGCTTTGGTCAGGTATTCTGAGAACAGATCGTTACGGGAGAGGAACAGCAAGTTTTCATATCCCGCAGTTCAACGGCACATTACGGTTGATGGCTGTCGCTTTTTCCAATGAATATTACGGTTCTGCAGAGAAGTTTACAGTAGTACGTGAACCGGTAGTTTTAACGCCGACGTTTCCGCGTTTCCTCTCTGGAGGAGATCATATCCAATTTCCTATAAGCGTCCACAATGATACTGGCAAAGATGGTAAATTCGATGTAGAAATTCAAGCGACAGGCGACGTTCAATTCTTCTCTTCAGGTCCAGTAGCGGAAGGTGAAGTCCAAGAACATCTTGTCAAAAAACAGGTGCAAATCGCTGCTGGCGGTGAGGAACAACTTATATTTCAACTGCTTGCCCACGATTCAATAGGTAAAGCCACCTTTAAGTTGTCCGCTGCTGGAAACGACGAAAGCACACAGTTGACCGTCCAACTTCCACTCCGCTCAGCTGCGCCTCCAGTAACTGAAACAGGGCATGGAACAGTCAGTGTAGGTAATGCTGCAGATTTCGTTTTACCTTCGAATTTTATAGCCGAGTCCTCTGAATTTGCTCTTACCGTATCGCCGTTCCCCGCGATTGAATTTGCCGGTGGAATTCGCTACCTGCTTAAGTACCCTTATGGGTGTCTTGAGCAAACCACAAGTAAAGTATTTCCGTTGCTCTATTATAGCGATGTTGCACGTGTTGTTGACCCAGAACTTGCCTCTGATGATCGAATTGACCACTACATCACTGCCGGTATCAACAAACTTGAAGGTATGCTCACGCCCCAACAGCATTTCTCATATTGGCCGGGTGGAAGTTATATCAACCACTGGAGTAGTGTATATGCTTCACACTTTTTGGTTGAAGCGCGGAAGGCAGGCTACGAAGTCTCTGATCGTGTTTACAACGGATTGCTTAACGGGTTAAGGAATCAGGCAAAACAGATATCAAGCACGCAAAAGTCCGTTAATGATTCCAATAAATACAAAGTTGAACGAGCAGTTTATGCATGCTATGTGTTAGCAGCAGCGGGAGAACCTGAAAAAGGTGTAATGCACTATTTTAAAAATAATCTCCTTAGTAGTCTTACAAACTACAGTCAGTTTCAATTGGCGGGTGCCTTCGCACTCAGTGGCGACTTAGAAACAGCGCTCTCTATGTTACCTATTTCTATTCCATCTCAAAACGGTGGAAACCGCCAATCCGGTCATAACTTCAATTCACCTACCCGATCACAGGCTATTATTCTTGACGTGCTGGCGGAAGTCAACGAAAACCATCCGTCAATTCCGATGCTTGTTAGCAACCTTAGTAACGCTGCGTCTAAAAGAAAACGGTGGGGCACAACCCAAGAGAATGCGTTTGCTTTCCTTGCCCTCGGTAAAATCCTGAAAAAGCAAATGGATGGCAACTATACGGGTAGAATTACCCTTAATGGGACGCATCTTGCTGATTTCGATTCAACAACACCTTCAATTCGGTTAGCAAATAAGGATTGGGATGGGGTGCAAGTAAAGATATCTATTCAAGGTAAAGGTAATTGCTACTACTATTGGTCAGCATTCGGTATTCGTCGTGATTCCTATATTGAGGAGTATGATCGGGATTTAGAGGTGCGCCGCCGCTATCTTAACCAAGATGGAGTGCCTTATGATGGGGAATTTCGGCATGGCGATTTAGTGATAGCCGAGGTTACGGTGAAAGCACTTAACTGGAACCTTGAAAACGTCGTCGTTGTAGATATGTTACCAGCAGGCTTTGAAATAGAGAACGCGAGGTTAGCGTCTCGTGCAGGAATTCCGTGGTTGAAAGCACAGGATTTCAAGCCGGATTACGTTGATATTCGTGATGATCGACTTATCTTTTTCGGTGCATTCCCACGTCAGCGGGAGCGTAAATTTCACTACGCACTTAGAGCCGTAACCCGCGGGGAATTTACCTTACCCCCTGTTTCAGCAGAGGCGATGTATGATCCCGCGAATTCTTCGGTTGCTGGTAGTGGTAAGATCAAGGTGGTCGAGTAATTTTGTGAGCAAGATTCATATTTATTTTACGCTTAATTCGTAGGGCAAAGCATGGAAGATTGGAGGGTTTTCCTCTTCCATCCAATCTTCCATCATAATAGTTAACGATGAAACTGACAAAATCCTATCTTTCCCATTTGTTGACTCCTCTACTTCTCAAATTTGTAAAAACCTTAAAGAAAAGGTGGTATATCTTCGCGTTACCGCTGATCCCAATCTGTCTCTTTTTGCTTGTTAATTGGTGTTTCCCACTCCCTAAGAAAAAACTTCAACCGCCGTCATCAACAGTTGTGGTTGACAGAAATGGTGAATGGCTTCGCGCTTTTACCGCGCCAGACGACATGTGGCGGTTGCCTGAAACATCCCTTGATGCTATCTCTCCTCGATTCCAAACCGCTATGCTAACTTATGAAGACCAGTGGTTTTACCATCATTGGGGTATCAATCCGGTTGCACTCACAGGTGCCGCATTTGACAATCTCAAAGCAGGCGAAATTGTGCGCGGTGGTTCTACGATCACTATGCAATTAGCAAGACTTATGGAGCCGAAGGATCGCACTTTGCCGAATAAACTCATCGAAATGTTTCGTGCGCTTCAACTGGAACTGACCTACACGAAATCGGAGATTTTGACGTACTACTTCAATATGTTACCCTATGGTGGAAACATTGTCGGTTCAGCTGCAGCATCACGCCTTTATTTCAATAAACCGCAAAGCGCGCTCAGCCTTGGAGAAGCTGCGCTTTTAGCAGCAATACCGAATTCACCGGAACGCTTACGGCCTGACCGATTTCCTGAACGTGCGCGTAAAGCGAGGAAAAAAGTGTTGCTACGCATGAAAGACGCTGGAGAAATATCCGAACAACGACTCCAAGAAGCACTACAAGAACCGATTCCAGCGGAACGATATCCGCTCCCTTTCAAAGCACCACACCTTTCTCGACTCCTTACTAACAAACAATCATCTATTGTATCTGAACATGTCGGGAATCAGTGGATACACACGACAATAGATCAACGTTATCAAGATACCGCTGAACGTATTTTGCGTGAACGCCTACGACCATTGCAGGGACAAGGTGTCTCAACTGGCGCAGTTGTTATCATTGATACGAAAAGCCACGAAGTGCTTGCAATGGTCGGGTCACATGATTTTTTTGATAAGCCGTCTGCAGGGCAAGTCAACGGTACGCTTGCACTACGATCCCCCGGTTCAACGCTCAAACCCTTTATCTACGCGCTCGCAATTGATAAAGGACTTATAACCCCACAAACATTGGTATTTGATGTGCCGGTTGATTATGTCGGATATTCGCCTGTGAATTATGATGAAAAATTCACAGGATATATTACGGCACGAGAAGCGTTAGCACGTTCCCTCAACGTGCCTGCTGTTAATCTTTATGCAAAGATGGGGAAAAATCAACTTTACGGTTTTCTTAAACAAGCGGGTATTTCTACCTTGTCCGATCAAGAAGAATATGGGCTTTCGCTTATACTTGGGGGATGCGGTATCAATCTGCTTGAATTGACAAATCTCTACGCGGGATTAGCAAATATGGGTGAGTTTGCACCATATCACTTGATAGTAAACAGAGATACAAAAGGTAAAAAAAGAAAAAGGGCATCTACCTCGCGCCTATTGCAACCAGAGACCAGTTGGATTGTTACTGAAATGTTGACGACCTTGAAACGCCCCGATTTTCCCGAATCTTTTGAGCATACTGGTACTATGCCGAGGGTAGCGTGGAAAACAGGCACGTCTTATGGACACAGAGATGCATGGAGTATCGGCTATTCACCAGAACTGACTATTGGTGTATGGATCGGCAATTTCAACGGTACTGGCGCACCTATTCTCAGTGGAGCTGAAGCAGCAGCGCCGATTCTTTTCGCACTTTTCACAGCACTTTCAGGAGAAAAGGCGCATCAATGGTTTACAGAACCTGCCAACCTCAAAACCCGTTTAGTCTGTGCCCTCACCGGTCTGCCTGTGTCCCCTCACTGTCTAACATCTGTTTCAGACATATATATTCCCGGCGTCTCCGCTGTACGTGAGTGCCACATACACAAAAGTATTCAGGTTGATATAGCCACAGGTGAACGCCTCTGTTCATCGTGCCGACCCGGAAGGCAGTTCCGTGAAGAAACGATTGCGTTGTGGCCCGCAGAGGTGGCGACATGGTTAAATGCAAACGGATTTGCTGTATCTGAACTTCCAGCACATAATGCCGATTGCACTCGTCCACTTGCTGGCACACAACCAGTTATTCTGTCTCCAGCACGCGACACTGTGTATAAAATCCGTTCTAACGTTCCAACAGAATATCAAAAGATTCGGTTGTCTGCTTCAGTTTCGGGTGATACGCAGGAGATTTTCTGGTTTCTGAATGGTGAACTTATCTTCAAAGGACAAGCGGTGGAACCTACTTTCCTAACCCCTGTCGTCGGAAAACATGAATTGACCTGTATTGATGGTGCTGGCAGGTCAACGAGTCTTCCTCTTACGATTACCGCGTCGAAACAGAAATAGGCTATTCCGCTAATCCCTTCCTTTAGATCTCCTTAAACAGTTGAATGTTCTCTCAATCTTCAGAGCATTCAACTGTCACAAAGCATCTTTGTTGGAGGGGTTTCTAACCCCGAATTTTCATGCTGGGTATCTGAAATCCAAATCAACGATGAATGCGCGTATGGCATTCATCGGGGTTGGAAACCCCTCCAACAATAGTGAAACTTGACAATTATAGTAAAATCCAATAATATGTTCACATTTCAATGAACAGCAATTCCCACACGCATGCGCTGGCGAGGTTTCCATTTTACTATAAATGGCTCTGTTCAATCTTCAAAACATTATGTTTTTAACATGTTTTGTGGTAAACTATCAGAAATTACGGTGCAAAGGAACTTGAACATGAAAGTCTCACGTATCATTTTTGTAATACTGGAAGTTGTATTCGCCATCATTGCGGTGGCTATATTGGTTCGTTGGATAACGAATCGGGATTCAACCGAATTGTTACCTCAGCCATCAAATGTTGAGTATACTCGATGGGAGTTGCCAGAAGGCGCGAAAGCACGTTTAGGCAAAGGCAGCATAAATGACATCAAGTTTTCATCGGATGGGACTCGGTTTGCAGTTGCAACCACTATCGGTGTTTGGATGTATGATGCAAAGACTGGGACAGAAATTTCCTTATTCAAAGGGGAGAGACAAGACATTAAAGGTATTGCTTTTTCAGCGGGCGGGAGTGTGATCGTTGGGGCAAATTCTACGGGAGGGATACCGCGATGGGATACAATTACTGGAGAACTTCACACCATTCTTGCAGATGAAAAGGTTAAAACCTTAAAATCAGCGGTCTTCTCCGCGGATGGAACGAAACTTGGCAGTGTAAGCAGGCCGTATCGTAAAAGTCAGGTATTGAACTTCAGTGACGGGTCAATACCACCGATTATTACAGATATAGATCCGGACTTTACAAACAGTCAGGAGATCACTGCTATCGCACTTTCACCAGATAGCCGTTTTCTTGCAACCGCAATACATGAATGGAAAAAAGTTTATCCAATTCAAATGTGGAATGCTGATACAGGATCCCATTTGTTATCATTGACAGGGCATTCACAAAGGATCAAATCCTTAGCTCTTTCACCTGACGGAAAAACACTGGCAAGTTGTGATTATGAATCAATTCATTTGTGGGACGTGGATACTGCTACACGTCGGGCAACTTTCAAAGCACCAGGTACAGGTTTCTCTGTGTTGGCTTTTTCACCGAATGGCAAATTACTTGCGAGCGGTTGTAGTGATGGGAGTGTACGTTTGTGGAATGCGACTGCTGAACAACGTGGATTAGGTGGAAAAGTAGGTCAATATCTCTCTACCTTAATGCTCAAGAAACATAAAAACGAGGTCTCTGCGTTGGCATTTTCGCCGGATGGGAAAATGCTCCTTACTGGCAGCGACGATGGAACAATTCGAGCATGGAATACTACGACTGGCAAACAACAGTTCACTTGTAGGGGGCATTTAGATGCCATCTCCGACATTGCTGCTTCTAAAGAAGGAAACACCTTGACAAGTGTCCATTCATGGAGAAATACTCAGATTCAGCATTGGGACATTGGTAACAGAAACCTACTCTCTGTATCCTTTTTGAAGCGAACAATCCCTGCAGCAATTTCGCCGGATGCTACTACACTCGCTATGATGGACATGAAAGGCAAGAATAAGTTAAGATTGTGGGATGTTTCCAAAAAACGTTTCCGATCAACCTTGGAAGGGCATGAGTATCCATCCAACGCGTTGAATTTTGTGTTCGCGTTCTCTTCAGATGAGAAAAGGTTGGCAAGCGCTGCTTTGGAGCAGTATAATATAATTCATATGTGGAATATTCCGATTCGCCCACAAACCTTCTTCCAAAAATTATTTTCCAGTTCCAAGGCAATTCGTCCACAAGAGATACTTGAAGGACGCATCGGTGTGGTACGGATATTAGCATTTTCCCCAAATGGAAAAATACTCGCAAGCGGCGGTGACAGTGCGACAATACGTCTATGGGACGTGGAGACAGGTAGCACCATTCTGACACTTACGGGCCGTAAACAGGGTATAAAAGCATTAACATTCTCGCCGGACGGGAAAGTACTCGCAAGCGCAGACTATGATACAATTTATTTCTGGAATGTAACAACAGGTAAGCAACTCAGAACGAACCCAACTGAGGCTGGGGTCAATGTTTTACAATTTTCTGCAGATGGTAAAGTGCTTGTGAGTGGAGATATAGATGGAATAATCCAATTGTGGGATGCACGCACGTATCGCCTTTTATCTTCCCACATAGGACATACCAATAGGGTCAACGCATTGGTATTTATAGAGGACGGAAAGACCTTAGCCAGTGCAAGCAGAGATGGCACTATTCTGCTGTGGGATTGGGAGAAAATAGCGCAAGTAAATAATTAACATTCTCACTGCCGAAACACCGCCATTATCAAACATCCCCACCCAGCAATAAATGCTAATCCGCCAATCGGTGTGATTGCACCAAGCCAAGGGGTGTTCGTCAAACTAAGAATATAAAGACTACCTGAAAAGATGAGGATGCCAGCAACAAAACACCATCCCGCCGCTGTTGTCAGTGAGTTTTGCCATTGCGACAACGCCCACGCCACGACAATCAACCCTATTCCGTGATACATTTGATACCGCACGCCAACTTCAAATATGTCTAACATCTCCTTGGATAGTTTCTCCTTAAGTGCGTGCGCACCGAAAGCGCCGAATACCACACCAAGTAAACTGAATGCTGAACCGAGTGCAAAGAAAAAGTTTTTCATAGTTCCTGCCTTTCATAAGTTTATGGTAATAGTCCATTATAACCGATACAGATAGAATTTTGGTAATAAATTCCTACTATAGTTTGGACAATTTTTCATACGTGAGTTCAATATAAGAGATCGGTTTACACATCTGTTAACAATTCTGACGCAACACATAAAACAGAAACCCTCTTTGCTCCAGCGGAGCAATATGTTTATAGCAACAGTATTAACCGTCATCTCCGCTCCAGCGGAGCGGTCCGTAGTGAAACTGACACATAGCACTCCGCTGGAGTGCAGCATTTTCGCGGTTTCCACTGATATGAGAAACTCGCAGAAAAATAGATCCTCCGTTGAAAACGCAACTATCACTGAACAAGAATTGCCCAAACTTTAGTAAATTCCTAATACACGACCTTTTAAACTAACGCGAATTTCCCTTTATTACGGATTTTGTTGAAATTTTTTTGTCATATATGCTAAAATAGTATATCTTAATAACGGCATAGTTGACCTATTCCGTGTGGTTACAAAGGAGAACTTAGTAGAAGATGAGACAATACAGAACAGAAGAGATTCGGAATATCGGAATTATCGCTCACTCTGGGGCTGGCAAGACATCCCTAATTGAAGCAATGCTCTATAACGGCGGTGCCATTGAGCGAATGGGGTCCGTGGATGACGGAAGCACGGTAGCTGACTATGCCTCTGACGAGATAGAACGCAAAACTTCACTCAATTGTTCAGTGTGTATTGCGGAATGGGCGGAACATAAACTCAACCTTATTGATACACCTGGTGCCGAGGATTTTTACGGCGACCTTCACGGTGTGCTGCGAGTCGTTGACGCAGTTATCGTAGTCGTAGATGCTACTACGGGAGTGGAGGGCGGAACAGAGAAAGTCTGGGAAGTAGCGAATAAATATGATCTGCCACGGATCCTCTTCATCAACAAGATGGATAAAGAAAACGCGAGTTTTGAAAACGCTCTCGCAAGTATTACAGATATTTTAGAGACACGAGCTATCCCAGTTCAAATCCCTATCGGCAAAGAAGACCAGTTTACCGGTGTCGTTGATGTGATTCAGAATGCTGCGTTTCTTGAACCGAATGGAAACGCAGCTGTCGCGAAATCTGATGTTCCTGATGACTTAGCAGGTGCAGCAGAAGAATCCAGAGAAGCACTTGTTGAAGTCGCAGCTGAAAGCGATGACGAACTCATTGAAAAGTTTTTTGAAGGCGAACTCTCTGAAGAGGAGATTCAGAATGGGTTACAAACTGGGATTCTTGAAAATCAGTTTGTGCCAGTATTGTGCGGATCGGCATTGAAAAACATCGGTGTGCAGCAGTTGATGGATATGCTTATTAGTTGCTGTCCATCTCCAGTTCAGGCTGGCCCAGTGCAGGATGCTGAAGATGAATCTAAAACGCGTGAACCTTCAACAGAAGCACCACTATCTGCGGTTGTATTCAAGACTATCGCAGATCCATTTTCAGGACAACTTAGCCTTTTCCGTGTCTACTCTGGAACATTGGCAGGTGATTTACAGGTGAGCAATTCGACACGAGGACAGGCGGAACGGCTTGGAAAACCTACCTTCATGAATGGTAAGCAAGCCATCAATACATCTCAGGTAACGGCTGGCGATATCGGCGCGCTGACTAAACTCAGCGCTACGCGAACAGGAGATACGTTGTGCGATAGAGACGCACCTATTAAACTTCCGGACATTGAGTTTCCGAATACGGTTATCTCTTATGCTATTAGCCCGGCGCGCGAGGGTGATGATGAAAAACTTATCACCGCACTGACACGGATAGGTGAGGAAGACCCATCTTTCCAAATTGAACGGAATGACGTTACAAAGCAACTATTAGTTTCCGGTTTAGGTGAACTTCACATTAATGTCAATCGTCAGCGAATTGTCGAAAAATTTGGTGTTGAAACACAGGTTGTCCCTCCAAAAGTGCCTTATCGCGAAACAGTTCGCAGACGTGTGGCTGGTGTCCAAGAAAGACACAAAAAACAGTCGGGTGGTAAGGGACAATTTGGAGATGTCACGATCAACCTGGCACCGTTAGAACGCGGTGAAGGGTTTGAGTTTGTTGACAACATTAAAGGGGGAGTGATTCCGAGCAACTACATTCCCGCTGTAGAAAAAGGCATCCGTCAAAGAATGGATCGTGGGGTGTTGGCAGGCTACCCATTAGTGGATATCCAGATTGATCTAAATGATGGTAAATATCATCCTGTTGATTCTTCAGATATGGCATTCCAAATCGCGGGATCCATGGCTTTTGCTACTGCCGTACAACAAGCGGATCCATGCTTGCTGGAACCGATTATGAACGTCTCAATATCGGTGCCAGATCAGTTTATGGGAAATATCATCGGTGACCTCAACGGACGACGTGGTCAGGTGATGGGTGTTGAACAAGTAGGGAAACGCCAAGAAATTAGCGCCTTAGTGCCGCTTTCGGAGATGCTCCGCTATTCCATTGATCTAAGATCCATGACAAGTGCAAGGGGCAAATTTACAATGGAATTTGAACGTTACGAGATTGTTCCGGATGACGTTGCGCATAAGGTAATCGCTGCATCAAAAACGGAAGAGGAAGAGGCGTAAACCGCTGTTCAGTTCTCTTTCTGTAGACACACGTTTTATTTTTAGTAGGCGTACTCTTGTATAGGGTGCGCCTATTGTTGTAATAAAATCCGTGATTATATTACGCTGTGGTAGGACGGTAGAGAAAGCACTCTATAGGGTCAATTTAGGATATATTTCTTGTGGGAGGGAGACCTTGTCCGCCCGATTTTTGGGATATATTTCTTGTGGGAGGGTTTTCTAAGCCAGATTTTTGGGATATATTTCTTGTGGGAGGGAGACCTTGTCCGCCCGATTTTTGGGATATATTTCTTATGGGAGGGCTTTCTAAGCCCGATTTTTACATCTTGAGTTCCGTGAATCAACACCAAACGCGCTTTTGGCATTTGGCGGGTATGAATCATGGCGAATGCCAAAAGCGCATTCCCGTGGGTATTCGGTGGGTCGCTCCTACAGAATGTCCGAGGCGCCAAAGGAATTGCAGGGTTAATTATAGGCGTATTGAGTGCCAATCTGCGCTACGGACAATCATCTCTTGATATATATCTGCGCGATGGACATCTGGATGACGGATATTGTACTGTCTGAATCGCCAAAACGCGATCGCCAATGCTGCATAGTGAACAAAACCATCGAGACTGTCCCATTCCTCACTTGTCAAAGGACGCAATGCATTGTAAGCCTCCAAGAAACTTTGGACAGATGCCACATCCAACTGATGTTGTGCTGTATAACAACACCCAATAATTGTCATTCCTACATCAATTAGCAAAGTATCGTGACACCCTTCCTCAAAGTCAAGGATTGCTACCATCTGGTCGCCGTCAAAAAGGGTATTGTCTAAAAATAGATCGCCATGCAGAAGTCCTGTGCGGAGAGGTTTTTCTAATTCCGGTCTTATCCATTCAAGTTCTGATTTTAGCCATATTACAAACGGATGTGTGGCAAATTGTGTATTTTTGACCTCTTTTAGAAAAGGTGTTATTTGTGCCATCCCCATCGGGAAACGCGGAAGTTCTAATAGCGGAGAAATGCGATGTAACTCTGCTAATGCTTCGCCAATCTGCGTCAAAACGCGTTGCGAAGGCTGCGGTGTTTTTCCATTCAAAAATGGATAGAGCATCACGCGATAGTTCGAAGTTAGGTGAAGTGCATCACCGTTTTTCTGTAAAATCGGGTACACTGTCGGGTAGGCATGTCGGTGAAGATGTGTCAACAGCGCGATTTGTATCTGAAGTTCTTCGAGATTCTTCTCATCACATATTTTTAGCAGATACGTATTATCGGTAGTTGTTAACTTAAAGTTGCTATTTCCAAACCCACCCGGAATTCCCTCAAACTTCACAGGTGTACCGATTACGTAATGTGATACTATGTCCGCGAGTTCTTCAGGTGAGAGGTTTGTATAGCGCGCCATGTGATGTAACGTGAGGATCACTGTTTCAGTTCAGGGTCTTGGACTAATTCTTTATATTCAGGTAGATCACGTATTTTATCAAATGCAGGTTCCGTTTTTGCAGCAGAAAGTGTTGTTTTATCTATCCGAATTGCCTCGCGCAGAGATGCGATTGATTTTTCAATATCCGCAACTTGCGACCCATCTTCTAAAGATTCCTCTGATCGTAGTGAATACGCAACAGCAAGGTTATAGTATGCCTTTACAAAATCTGTATCCAATTGTGTAGCGCGTTCCCACGCAAGGATAGCTTGTTCAAGGTCCCCCATATTGCCATGCACAGCACCGAGATTGAAATAAGGGATTGCCCAGCCCGGTTCATTGTGGATTGCCAATTTAAACTCGGTGACTGCTTGTGCAAGATTTCCTTTCTTGGCATAATCAAGTCCCCAATTGTAGTGAGATCGTGCTGCCTTATTCGGTTCAGGTGCATCTGTGCTTTGTGAATACGGAATGCTTTTAAGCCCACATCCGGTCAGCAATACTGTTAAGCAGAATATTAGGAGCGGTTTCATTTTTCTCTCTCCACGTGTTTTTATAACACTTTACCCGAATTTAGGTTGTCAGTCAACTGGTTTGTGGTGAACAGAATTTTGTTTCCACTTGTTTTTATTGTTGCAAATTCCTTTTTGCTTCGTCTATAGTAAGATTCCACAGCAGCACTGTGCCATCTTCACTACCACTCACAAGCATAGCACTGTCCGGACAAAAGAAAACACTCTGAACAGATGCTGTATGTCCAGCGAACGTTTCCAATTGCTTACCTGTAACAATATCCCAAAGACGAATTGTATTATCACCACTTCCACTTGCAAGTATCAGTCCATCAGGACTGAACGCAACGCTCGAAACAAAAGCGGTATGCCCTACGAGTATTTTTAGCTGTTGACCTATGGCAGCGTCCCAGAGACGAATCGTGTTGTCGCCTCCTCCACCGATACCTGCAAGTGCCGTACCATCGGGACTAAATGCAAAACTTGTGACAGCATCCGTATACTTCGTGAGCAGCGCGATCTCTTGATATGTCTCGGTATCGTATATCCAAATACCGATACTACTTGCAACTGCAAGGACATTGCTATTAGGAGAAAACTGGACCTGATAGATGATGCCTTTTCCGAAACGCGTTTTAGCACCTTCGGGTAAATGTCTTAAACTCATTCTCTGCGCCACCAACTCTTTTTATTTTGATAAGACGCGAGGAGTTTTGAAATCGCTTTATCTTTTTTGTCCAGACGTAACACAGCCTCACAGGCCGCTATGACTTTTTGTTTGTCGGAATCAGCACCGGTTTCTTGGTAAGTGTGGTGATAACTTTCCGCAACAGCAGCGTAGTATGCTACCTGATCAACCTCTTTAGGTATATCAGAAGGGAGTTCGGTGATGACAGCGATTGCCTCATCCCACGCCTCAAGAGATGCATAACAGATAACCTTCTGATATAACGGAGCAAGTTGCGAACAGTCAAGCCAATATGCTTGATCATAGCAGTTTATAGCATCCGAATACGCGGAATTATCAACGTGCAGTTGGGCAAGCGCAGTATAAAAAGCGTCTAATCCACTATCAGCGATGGTGTAAAGTTCAACACCGGTGTTGACAAGCCACTCTCTTTCTATGAGAAATTCAATGGCAGAGTTACGTTCCTCGTCTGTAATGCTAATGTCAGTAAGGAGATGTTTTGCGACGGCAGCGTTTGGGAAAATCTTCGTCCGGCTTTTCATCAGCGGATACGCCTGCACTGGTTTATCCATTGCTATCAGTTTGATACCCGTCGCGATGCGAAAGAGTGAAACGATTTGATCGCTGTTTTGACGTGACATCTGGTCGGCAATCTGCTCTCTATTTTCAGAGAAATGTTGGTTGAGCGTATCAATCGCATCTTGTATGTCAGTATTTTCTGGATCGAGTTGATGTGCTTGCGATAAAAACCGCTGTGCGGCAAAAAGTTCGCCCCATTCTTGATAAATGTGTCCAATGCAAAAGTTCGCATAGGCAAGCGTCTCCGAGCCGCTTTGGCTGCGGAGAACATCATCGTAGGCTTGGATAGCTTCGGCTATACTCCCGTCAGATTCTAATGTTTTGGCGTGTTCAATCAGGTTTGACATAGAGTTTTACTTTATAGATTTAATCTTGTGAATGTCTGTTCTTGTACCATTTTTAATTGACAAATTGCCATAACATATCGTTCAACCAAATTTATTTGCCTTGTAATAACTTGAGACACATAACCTCAAGCGCAAAGATTTTGGTAACGTTTGTTCTTTTGAGTAGTTCCTTCGTTTCAAAAACGGTTTTGATAGCTTGTTGAAGTCGTATGCGAGAGTAGCGTGGTACAAGTGTTTGGAGTTTGTCTACTGCGCTGGTGTGTGTCATCAATTCTACAGGTGCACCTTGTTGTAGAAAAAGGAGATCACGATACCACGTTATCAATTCGTCTAAGCTATCCAGATTTTTTTCAAATTGCTCCGCCAACCTGAAGGCAGCTAACGGGTCAGTTTCCTCAAGGATTTCTGGCACCTCTTCGCTTTCGGTAATTCCTTTTTCGATAAGCGTGATAGCTTTTCCCACAACACCGCGTGACAATATGGCAGCAGCAGCGGCTGCCTCTTTATCAATAGAAAAGTGATCTATTAATGCTACTGTTAATTCTTCAATAGGCATCGGGTAAAATGGGAAAATCTGACAGCGTGATTGGATTGTTAACAAAATGGATTCAATGTTTTCCGTCAATAAGATTAAAGTAGATGCAGCGGGTGGTTCTTCAAGTGTTTTGAGTAGTGCATTTGCTGCAGGATTGTTCGGATTGTTCATCCTTTCGGTGTTTGCTAAAATGTAGATTTTCCGTGGTCCTTCAAGTGGTCTATAGACAATTTGCTGTTGAAGTTCACGAATTTGGTCAATCTTAATTTGCGCGCCATCAGGTCGGATAATTCGTAGGTCTGGATGGTTACCGTTTTTTATTGTACGACACGCGCGGCATTCCCCACAAGGTGAAAACTCTTCCGTCCTGTGATCACACAGAATTAGATTCGCAAAGTAAAGAGCGACAGTCTCTTTGCCAATCCCTTGCACGCCTGAAAAAAGGTATGCCCCAGCAACGCGTTCTGAAGCAACTGCGTTTTGAAGTTGGGTTACGATGTTTTGATGACCGAGTATAGCGTTTTTCATTTTCTAATGTGTTGTGGTCTTCAAGACGTTTATGATAATTGAATTCTTTTTTTGCATTCCGTTACGATAAGGTTGTGGATAGTGTCTGTATCAAGTTGTGCATCGATTAATTTAACACGCTGCGGTTCAGCTTCTGCGACTGCTAAATACCCTTCTCTCACTTTTTCGTGCGAAGCAAGCGTTTCATGTTCAAGACGAGTGAGGGGTTCATCTGAATCACGTTTGCGTTGGAGTCCGATATCTGGGGGTAGGTCAAGAAGAAAAGTAACGTGAGGTGTTAATCCTCCTGTTGCAATGCGGTTAACTTGTTCTATCAGTTTTAGATCAATGCCCTTGCGATAGCCTTGGTAAGCGATAGTAGCATCGCTAAATCGATCGCAGATAACGATCTGTCCAGCATTTAATGCAGGTAGAATACGTTCGGTGACGTGTTGCGCCCGTGCGGCAGCAATCAACATCAATTCAGTTGTTGCTGACATATTAGAAGCGGTTAAGAAAATGTCTCGAATCTGTTCTGAAACTGGTGTGCCACCCGGTTCACGCGTAATAAGAACAGTGCCACCGAGCGCATCTGCTAATCGTTGGACCTGTGTTGTTTTGCCTGCACCTTCTACGCCTTCAAGTGTAATAAAAAAGCCTTTATGTTTCATTATTTTAATAATATCACGTTGTGGACGCAGTATCAAGTGGAATTACATGGATTTCAGGGTTATTTAGTTTTCGGGTTTTCTGCTATATTTTTTCACATTTCTATATAAACTAATACGTATGCAAAGTAGTAGGCACACTCCGTGGGTTTCCGTCCACCCAAAATGTAAAGCGGACGGAAACCCACGGCGCGTGCCTGCTACCTTTAAATCAACTTAAAGATTTTCGTGATAATGGAATGTTCTCTTTAGTCCCGTGAATCAACGCCAAATACGCCAAATGCCATACGCGCATTTGGCGTTTGGTATTTGGTGGAGCTTGATGTTTATAGTAACCAAGCAATTCAATCTCCTCGCGCCGTAGGTGCGATATGTTTATTCCGTTTTTGTTTACATATCGCATCTACGGCGCGAAAGAGACTTATCATACTTCTTTCTATAAACGAACTCATAGCGAGTACGAGCTATGAGTTCATTATTAACACGCATCAACTGATAATTTTTAAAACTAAATAGCCCTACATGGATTCTATCCATTCAATTCTTTAGCAGTCCCATGATTTTTATGTCAATGTGGAAGGGTTTTGATAAAAGAAAAGGCAGATACCCAAAACGGATACCTGCCTGTGAGATTGAAAACGAAATCTGGACTATTGTGCCCAGTGATAATTACGTGTTCCCCAATCACTTGTGCAAGTGCCATTACTGCAGCGCGTGAAAGTCACACCGCATCCGGGACGCCGACACATAAGAATTGTCGTGTGATTGTCTGTAGCACCTTCAACACACGTCCAGTAGGTATGCCCATAAGCACAGATTTGTCTATGGTCTAATCTGTGACTCACCGTCTCGCCACATGCCGCACGCGCACAGATCGCACCGGGTGGCGGATCCGGTTCAGACGGAGGGGACGGTGCTGGCGTAGGTGTCGGTGTCGGTGTGTTGTAATCACTACCACTGCCACTACTATGCGTGGGGGACGGGAAGTTATGGGAATGCGTGGACTCCTGACACAGATAATATCCCTGGCAATAAACAGTCCCGCCATCTTGTGTAATGCTTGCGGGGCAAGAAACATATTCATGTGAAGACGCGTACATTCTCACGTCGCTTTTGCTATCCTCGTGGATGCCACACGCATGAACAGCAGCGTGCATATAATCAAGTGGACATATAGTTAGTTGTTTGACAACTATAGTATTCTCTGCCACACTTGGTTCTACGATTTACGCCGGTAAGCCATCGATCCTCTTCACAAATCACGCGATGATGGTATTTGTCAGGCAGCGCAACCTCACAGCTCTCATGTTCACATTCATACGACTTCGGATATTCCGGTTTCACCGTAAGTGTATGCGTTACGGTATCAGCAGTCTCGGTTGTATGAAATGTTATACTGCCAGAACCAGAAAAACCTGTGCCTTGCACCTTTATGCCACCACCACCGGCAACTGCCATAATTTCTGCACTGCCTGTTAATGTATAAGTGCCCGGCCTCTTTGTAGTCTGGGAGTTTTTGGACTTCATCCCTGTTTTATCATTATCCCCAAAAATGAAACCGACACCTCTCATTTCAAATTCTTTTGGTAAGGTCATAGAAAAATTAGGGCCTGAGACGGAACCACTTGGCATGACTCCCACTCTGCCATACCCCCAAGTTTTTTGATACGCTGAAACTTTGGCCCAAATCTTTGCATCTTGATACCCGACACTCACGATACGCGGATTTGGCGTATCGGTATCTGTCCACTCAAATTTCTCTATGATCTCGGTATCAGATTTACCTTCAAAATCCCAAATACTGCCAAAAAACGTACCGGAACAATCTCTACCTATTGACTGTAAAGCTACCGTAACATGTAAAAATGTCATCATAAGGACGACTATTATAGTAAAATCCGAAAATATGTTCACATTTCAATGAACAGCAATCCCCACACGCTTGCGCTGGCGAGGTTTCCTAATACTATAAAAGACTCACACGAAATTTCATGTTTTTATCTCCTTTTTTCAACTTCGGATTCAAGTTCTTTAACAATTGATTCTACGAAAGGTTGCCATTCTGGACGCGGACGTTTGGGGCGCTCCATAGATTTCAGCAACTCGTTTTCTTTTCTCGCTATTTCCTCCAACTCGACTCGCGTGGGCTCCCTATTCCATGATATGCTTGTCGTCACATAGGGGGTCGAACCAGACGCTTTGTGAGCGAGTTCACTCCACCACTCCTCCGCAAGTTCTTGCACGCCCGGGGCGTAGGTTGCCTTCGGAAGCGTCTCACCCGCCATCATCCGCTTGATCAGCGGTTGATCTAAATAAAGCAAACTGCCACCCACAATATGCCGTAATGCATGGTATCGGATCCATTCCGTTTCTGAGAGTTTTGTGTAATCTTGTCCAGGCGACTCTTCTGACCACCCAACTTTAAATCTGGGTTCATTATACTTATACAAACCAGCGACACTTCCATCGGCATTATACCGATAGTTGTGGCCATCTGGTGGCGGATCAAGACCTTGCTCTTTCCAATACTTTTCCCATTCCGCTCTTTGAGCATCGGTCACTGGTGGCGATGGGGCATCAACAGCATGCGGTGCATCGTGCCATTCCCCGTTATGCCAGTGTCCCCCGCCTTCAAACGTTTTGCCGGGCGGTGGCTTGGTGAAATCAATAGGCGTTTGTGCCACGACTTCTGGCTTATTCTTGTCTTCAAGCAGTTTTTCGTCTTGTGCAAGCTGTTCTTTGAACTGCTGCACTTCTGACCACTGGTAATAAATAAAACCACCAGCAGCAATCAATATAACAATGAGGGCTGCTATCCCCCAGTGAAGTTTGCATCCCTGCTATTCGTTGTGTCCAGTGTGCAAGGCTGTCTCGGACTTGGACAGATCAAGCCCGGTTTCAGTACCTCTTTTCTCGACATACATTCGCGTTTGAATTGTTGTTCGCAAGCAGGCGTATCAATCTGCGTGGCATCTATTGTGCCAAACAGCAAGAAACCGCTTCCGATGATGAATGCGAAAGTAAGAATGGAGAGAAGAAGTACTTTGTAGTCTCGTCTCATCTTGTGCCTCCTCATTATTTGAGTAGGTTAATTGTTTTGACAGACTACAGAAATGGCAGGTCTGAAATGAGAAAGTTTTGCTATCCCTGTAGAGGCCGCTGGTCTCTAAAGTGCATTAGCGCTGTCAGATATTTCCTGGCAGTGCTTCGCATCGGCAGTGGTTTCAGCACTGTCGGTGCATCTAAAAAGCACCTCCGACGTAATCCACGCGAGGCGGATTTTTTTAACGTCTACGAGATATTATAAAACTTTTTGCATTTTTTGTCAACAACTTTTTTGAATTTTATCAAAAAATATAATTTACAGGACTTATAGTGAGCTTTGAAATTGTGGTAGGCGCGTTTTCTAAACCCGCCTCGGACATTGTTGGAGAGCTTGTAAGCCCGATAATTGTCTGAACCAGGATTACCAGATTTTCAGGATTGTTTGGTGTCCGAATATATTTTACCCAGATAATCGCTTCTGTTTATCTCAATCTTTTGTGTAATCTTGCTAATCGCATAATCCTGAAAATCCTGGTTCAGAGACAATACAGCGCGTTTACAAAACGCACCTACCAGTGGGTAAATGTCCAAAAACGCCAAATGCCTAAAAGCGCATTTGGCGTTGATTCACTGGTCGCGATCTTTCGACTAAAACAGGTAATAAATCGACAATTGAATGCCTCTGACATGGATCCCCAGATTCCTTGACATCGCAAAACATTTCGTGATATATTATTTATATAACGAACTGACAGGAATTACGGTATCTGTTGAAAATGAATATAAAAGAGAGTCCAATTCTATGAGACTACCACCCTCAAAAATATGGCAATACCAAAATCCCGATATTGATATGAGTCTCACGCTTGCGGCAGGACTTGGTGTCTCACCACTGGTTGCACGCCTTCTTGTTAATCGCGAAATTAAGTCAGTTGAGGAAGGCAAAGTCTATCTATACCCAACGTATTCTGATCTGCACTCTCCGTTTGACATGGCAGATATGGAAAAAGCAGTTGAACGAATTCAGCAAGCAATAAAAAAGGATGAGCAGATATGCATTTATGGTGATTATGACGCGGATGGAACAACAGCAACGGCACTGTTGATGAATGCATTTCGTTTTATGGGTTACGCTGCTAAATACTACATTCCCCACCGATATGACGAAGGATATGGTCTCAATGAAGATGCAGTCCGAGAAGTTAAAAAAGATGGTTGCTCATTGATGATTACTGTCGATTGTGGTATTACTTCTGTTAATGAGGTCAAACTGGCAAATGAACTCGGCATGGATGTGATTCTCACTGATCATCATCAGCCGCCTGTAGATAATCCGCCACCTGCTTACGCTATCATTTCACCGAAGGTGCCTGGAAATGAATACCCGTATACAGATTTAGCAGGTGTCGGATTGGCATTCAAAGTCGCACAAGCTTTGATAGACGATGAAGCATTTCTTACTTCATTGCTTGATCTTGTGGCGTTAGGGACAGTCGTTGACCTCGCACCGATCACAGGTGAAAATAGAACGTTGAGCCGACTCGGCTTGGCAGAGATCAACAAACAATCCCGTATCGGTATTCAAAAACTATGTGATGTTGCTGGTTTCACAGATAAGCCGCTCGTTGGTCGATCACTATCATTCGGGTTAGGACCACGCCTGAACGCAGCAGGACGGATGGATACTGCACGTACAGTAGTAAAATTGCTGACAACCGAGTCAAGCAGTGAAGCAGAGCAATTTGCTAAGGAATTAGACACCTATAATATAGAAAGAAAAAATATTGAAAATCATATCCAAGAAAAGGCTGTTGGACTTCTTAGCAGAGAGGTAGACCTTGAGGAAACTAAAGGTTTGGTGGTTGCAAGTGACGCATGGGGTGATCAGGCAAAAGGTGTTGTTGGGATTGTCGCATCACGGTTGCTTGAACAGTTTTACCGTCCTATTTTTGTACTTGCAATTGATGGTGATGAAGCAACAGGGTCCGGACGTTGTATTGAAGGGATGAATCTTGCGGATAGTTTGAACAGCTGCTCTAATCTGCTGATCAAACATGGTGGACACAAGGCGGCTGCTGGACTTACATTGAAGACAAAGAATATACCTAAATTTAAAAAGGCTTTTAATGAATATGCATGTGAAAATCTCACCGAAAATGACTTGATCCCGACACTTGCTTTGGACTTTGAAACAAATCTATCGTCTCTAACGTTAGAAACATTAGGACAGCTTGAAATCTTAGAGCCGTTTGGAATGGAAAACCGATCTCCTCGTTTTGTAAGTAAAAACATAACAGTAAAAGGACAACCCTCTTTGATGGGAGCTGAGAAACAACATTTCTTAATGCATGTCAGTGACGGATCAAAACCAAAAAAGACGATTGGATGGCGGAAAGCCGAACACGTAACGACACTCAGTAGACCAAATATCTCGTTAGACATCGCATTTTCACCTGAAATCAATGAGTACAACGGTTTGCGGTCAGTCCAACTTATCCTTGAAGAATTTCGGGTTCAAGAACGCACACCGAACCTTGTTGTTTTTCCACCCAGTGACGTCCCTTCTTCTGGCAGAGTTGTTGACAGTCGCAACGAAAATAAAAAGGAATGCCTTTTGTCCTTGCTAAACAAGGATGTGCCATGTATAATATATGTCTTAGGCACTGAGAAAATCGACCAATTGTTGACACACGTCATTCCCAAAAAAGCGTCAGTAATTGGTAGACATGATGAAGCAACAACGAGAACAGAAGAGATTGAACTTCTGGAAAAACTGAGGCGTGGTGAATTCATTGGGATTGTTTCTTCTGCTGCATTTTCAACAGCCGCGTTAGAAGCTGTCCCTGTGGTAGAACATGTCGCCTTTTGTCACCTTGGGGCACAACCCAGCGATTTTTTCATGCGGTGTAACCCTGTAGTAAACTCCGAAAATACGACATCCCTTCATCTCCTCTACAACAAGGAATCAGATGTGAGGTTGCTGCAAGAATATTTAGAGCGGACATATCCTGACAGAAAGTCGCTCACTGTGCTCTACCGAAAATTACAAGAAACAGCCAGCACGGATTTTATTGAGTTACGGACACTTGCAGATACGTTTGAGATTAGTTCAAAACAAGCAATCGAAACAGGATTAACCATTTTTGAAGAATTAGCGTTTATTGAAAGAGATACTGAGTCTGGACGACATTACGTCAAACTTTTACCAACCCGTAAAGGTAATTTAGAGAGATCACAAACATTTCTGAAGTGTCAATGGTTAAAGCAAGCAAGTCAAGACTTTCTGAAATTTCAACTTCAGGAAAACATCCAGCGAATTTGGGAACAAATAAAAGATGAGTGTGAAATCCCTGATTCAAAAAATTCAGAAACATAATCCAGAGGCAGAAACCGATTTTGATTTTCTCAAAACGTGTTATAGTTTTGCCGAGAACGCGCACAGAAAGCAACTGCGAAAATCTGGCGATCCGTATTTCATGCATTGTGTGAGAACTGCCGAAATACTCGCCCAATTGCAGTTGGATATGGATACAATCTGTGCGGGATTAATGCACGATGTGTTAGAAGATACCGGTATTACGCGTTCTGAGTTGGAAAAGCAGTTTGGGAGAAATATCGCCCACTTGGTTGAGGGCGTAACAAAAATTGGTCGGTATAAATTTAGTGGCGGTCAGCGGAAGCGGCAAGCTGACACATACAGAAAACTATTATTAGCAACCGCCGAAGATATGCGCGTTATCCTGATTAAACTGGCTGATAGACTCCATAATATGGAGACTCTGGAACACTTATCTCCTGAACAACAGCAACGGATTTCTAAAGAAACACTCGAAATTTACGCACCTATTGCACATCGGCTTGGTATTTGGTCGATGATGAGCCGCTTGGAAGACCTCTCATTCAAATATCTCCTGCCTGAAGCATATAGAGAAATTGCTGATCTTCTCAACGAAAAACTGGATGAACGACAAGCATATTGTAAAAAAATGGAAGCTATAATTCATGCTGAGCTGAAGAAACACGGAATATCAGCAAACGTAAGGGGACGAACGAAGCATATTTATAGTATCTACCAAAAGATGTATCAGAAAGGGACTCCGTTTAAAGATATTTGTGATTTGGTTGGACTCCGCATTCTTGTTGAAGACGACTGGAATTGTTATAGCGCACTCGGTGTGTTGCATCTGAGATGGAATTATCTCCCAGATCGCGTCCGAGATTGGATAGGACAACCGAAAAAAAATGGATATCAATCCTTACATACCACTATTTTAGATGACGGAAAACCGATTGAGATTCAGATTCGGAGTAGAGGGATGCATCAAGTTGCAGAAAACGGAATCGCCGCACATTGGAGTTATAAGGAAGGCGTGCCGACAACTAAGGAAGCACTCTCGATTTTTACGAATTATAAAGAGATGCTTGAAGATATACAAGATACGCAAGATGTTCCTGATCGCTTTATTGAATCCATGAAATTGGAACTCTTCCAAGATGAGGTATACGTGTTCACACCGAAAGGTGATATCCATGCACTGCCTGTAGGTTCAACAGCGATTGATTTTGCCTACAAAATCCACACCGACATCGGAAACACATGTTGTGGTGCAGAAGTTAACAACGTGCTTACACCGATACGTGAACCGCTTCAAAACGGGGACCGTGTGTATATTCTGACTCACCCCAAAACTACACCGAGCAGGGCATGGCTACGGATGGTAAAAACAGCGAATGCTCGGACCAAAATACGGCATTGGTTCCGTGAAAAAGACAGGACAGATGCGATTGAATTAGGCAAAACTTTTCTCAAGGCGGAACTGCAAGTTTCATACCTTAACGCCAACGATTATCTGAAATCCCCTAAACTACTTGAGATTGCGAAACAACTCGGACTTGAGAATGTTGAAGAACTTTGCATTCGGATCGGTAATGGGAGTGAATCTGCCACACAAATCGTAAATCGGTTGAAACCAGAAAAGGTAGAAGTAGCAGAAGAAGAACGAACAGCAAGACGTCCAGAACCCACTATCCAACTTGAAAATGGCATTGATTTAGGTATGGTTCGCGTTATGAAATGCTGTAACCCCATCCCTGGAGACGACATTGTGGGCTACCTGACGCGCGGACGTGGTGTTTCTGTTCATCGGGCGGGATGTATCCGACTACTTGATGAACCTGAGCGGTTCGTGGTTGTTAATTGGCAACCCGAAGAAGGAACAAACTATCCTACTCAAATTTTCATCGAATGTGACGATAAACCTGGGATGTTAGGTGAGATTACAACTGCCATCGCTAAATTCCAAGTAAATATTCGAGAAGGGAACTTTAAAGCCTCCAACATCACCAGAATTGATGATATAGCTGCGGATTACTTTACATTGGATGTAACTGGCGTTGAACAGTTAAAAGAGGTAATGGATGCAGTTAAAAGTTTAAAAGGTGTGGAGAGTGTCGTCCGAAAAATGTAAGGTTTTACACATCAGACGACATACGAGAAATAACTTTCGTAACTTTTCCGCTTCGAATGCAGGACGTACAGACACGAATTCGCCTCGGTCCTTCTTCAGTCATAGTTCGAACACGTTGAAGGTTCGGAAGCCAGCGGCGTTTTGTGTGGTGGTCTGAATCACTGATCTGATTGCCTGTTCGTGGTCTTTTTCCACATAGGGTACATACGCGTGCCAATTTAAACGCCTCCTTTCTTTTGAATGTTTGAATTTTGGTGTAAATTTAGCACTTATAAAGAATATCACATTTGGGTAGGCAAATGCAAATTTTTCTTTTAAAAAATCGGATTTTCCTATTTTTACTAATAATCATCACTTTTTTGGGTTGCAGGCAAGTGGAAGATGAAACACCAAAACCGATAGCTCAACCAGAACCCACACTATACGGCACGGTATCAGGAAAAGTCACTGATGCGAAAACGAACAACCCAATTCCTGGTGCCGTAGTAAAGTTATTTGGTTTAGAAGTCAAGACTGAAGTTGATGGTATCTTTGTGTTTCACGGAATACCTTACTTTGATGAACAAAACTTAACTGTTCTTGATCCTGATTATCAAGCATACACTTTTGCTTTCACGCTCAATCAAGAACGCATGACAGTAAATGTAGCCCTGACACCTCTCAAAGACCCTACAGACGAATTGAATGCGTTTCTTGAAAACTTATCGCAACTGCTTGAGTCATTAGATTCGGAGAAGCTTGAGGCAATTGAGGCACTCTTCTCCGAGTCTTATGTTGCATCTGATGATCCCGTTACAACTTTTGGTATATTATCCGGTGTAATCCCTCCAAATTACGAAGGCGTAATCCCAACTTTCACAGAGGTGTTTCAAAAATATTCTTGGTTAGAATTCGTGTTTAGAGACAGAGTGATGAATATAACCCATGCAAGGAAAGCGTCAATTGAACTATTTTTGGATGTAGACTCTGAAAACGCGGAAGACGGGAATTTGAGCCACCTTGAAGCGAAATGCAATTTTGAATTTCGGCGTGAAGGGTCTGATTGGAAGATCGTTTACTGGCAACTTTTGACTTTAGACGTTCGCTTGTAACAGATTTGCTAATGCAGCAAATTCGGTAATATCTAACGTTTCAGCACGCCGTTGCGGGGCAATGTTTAATTCGGCAAATGCTGTGCTTAGTATTTCTGGCGATGCGAATCGGCGCAACGAATTTTTGAGCATCTTTCGCCTTCCCCTAAACGCCTCCCTAACAACCCGAAAAAAATACGCTTCATCGTTTACTAAGACCCTCCGTTTCTCACGCATTGTTAGTTTCAGCAACGCAGAATCCACTTGTGGTGCGGGGAAAAAATTATCTGGTGAGAGTATCCCAATTAACGCTGTATCGACGTAATAGGAAACACCAATAGTCAATGCACCGTAGTCCTTCCCACCGGGTGGGGCGACAATCCGTTCTGCAACCTCACGTTGCATCATTAAGACACAGCTGCTGAGTTGGTCTGTGTGTTCCAGAAGTCTCGACAAGATTGGCGTAGTTATACCGTACGGGAGATTCGCGATAACCTTTGGGCGAGTGTTTGGAGGGAAAAGCGATGAGAACTCTAATTTGAGAACATCAGCTTGGATAATTTGGACAGCCGCATCAGTTGAAAATTGGGATTCTAATTCGGCATATAATAGGGGATCAACCTCAATCGCTATAACAGTTTTCGCTTGTTCAGCCAACGCTGCTGTAAGGCATCCGAGTCCCGCACCGATTTCTATGACTACATCTGTATCTGTTACACCGCCGGCTTCAATGATAACTGATAAAACATCGGGATTGATGAGGAAGTGCTGCCCTAACTGTTTTTTAGGACGTGTTCGATTTGTCTTCAGAAATGCTTTTGCCTGTTGCAGAAGTGTCATCCGTTCATGATGTGACTTATTTTTATTCATGTGAGTAGAATCTACCAAGCAGACATTGAGGTTACGTTCGGAATAGATATCATGCCATTTCTGAATGATGGTTTTCCATTAACAGAACAAGTGTTTGTAGTCGCGCAATTCATTGCGCCTCTTATCTACCTGTAGGAGTGCCCATTTAGCCACAACCTTTGTGAATCAAATACAGATGAATTAGATTGTAAGGTAAACTATACAAATAGAAGTGATACTATTTTTTTATCAACTTCACGACACGATCTAAGATAGCATTTGCCACTTCTTGTTTAGAAAGGAGTGGGAGTTGCTCACAATTGCCTGCCTTGTCAAGCAGCGTTACAATATTTGTATCGCCTGCGAATCCAGCACCTTCAGCGAGGATGTCATTTGCAACAATCAGATCACAGTTTTTTCGGATTAACTTTTCTTTAGCGTTTTCAAGCACATCATTCGTTTCGGCAGCAAAACAGACGGTTAACTGATGCTTTTTATTTTTACCGATCGTTTCTGCAGTATCTGGATTTTTCTGTAAAGCGATGTTTAATGTGTCGGTCCGTTTCTTGATTTTATGTGGTGTCCATTCTGCTGGACGATAATCGGCAGGCGCAGCCGCCATAATGACGATGTCTATTTCCTCAAACTTTTGTAGGACTGCCTCGTGCATTTCCTGTGTCGTTTGGACATTGCAGATTTCAATTCCCGAAGGCGGTAGCACTGTCGCATGTCCGCTAACCAGCTGAACAGTTGCACCTCGTCGCGCTGCCACCTCAGCAAGCGCATAGCCCATCTTTCCGCTTGAGCTGTTTGTAATAAACCTGACGGGATCAATATATTCGCGAGTAGCCCCCGCTGTAACAAGGATTCGCTTCCCATGCAAATCTTGTTGCAGGTTCAGAATCGCTTTCGTGCGTTCGAGAATTACATCTACCTCATTCAAGCGCCCAACACCTTCATAACCGCACGCAAGATCACCGCTTGCAGGTTCTACGAATTCAACACCGTGCTTGCTGAGTGTATCTATATTCTGTTGAACAAATGGGTTTTCATACATGTGTCCGTTCATCGCAGGGGCAATAAGAATGGGACAATGGACAGAGACAGCAACAGTAGAAAGCGCATCATCAGCGATGCCGTTTGCCATTTTTCCGAGGACGTTCGCAGTCGCGGGGACAATGGCGAGTAAGTCTGCTTGGTCAGCAAGATCGATATGAGGAGGTTTCCAATCTTCACCAGTGTCAAACAAGTCAAGTAGCACGGAATTCCGTGATATGACTTGAAATTGCAGCGGGTTTATCAGGCGAGTGGCGTTTTTTGTCATTACGACGTGAACAGAAGCACCCCATTTGACCAATTGACTCGCATAATCAAGCGATTTATGGATGGCAATTCCACCGGCAACGCCTAAAAGGATAGTTCGGTCTTTGAGTTCCATGGAAAATCGGGATTACGAATCCCGCCTATTGGGAATACTAAAAGATTCGATAAAAGTTGCTGTCTGTTCAGGAGTAATACGGCACCGTTCTGTAGAGATGATCGCTTGAATTTGGCACACTGCCTGCTCTACCGCGTTTTCAGGGTTGATAACACAGTAATCGTAATGTGTTATCTGGCTAATTTCGGTTTCAGCAATCTCTAAACGTTTTATGAGTTCTGCCTCTGATTCGGTTTCTCTGCCCCGTAAACGTTTCTCCAGAATAGCAAACGATGCTGGAATCAGGAAAATCAGAACACTTCTTGCAGGGGTGAGGTCCTGTTTTCGGACTTGTAACGCGCCGTTCACCTCTATTTCTAAAATTGTATCTTTTCCTTCTTGACGTGCTGCCGCTATCTCAGACTTAGGCGTTCCATAAAAGTTTTCGCCATATTTTGCCCATTCTAAAAATGCGTTTTGTTGAATGCGTTCCTCAAACTGTGCGGATGTCAAAAAATGGTAATCAACACCGTCAACTTCATGGGGACGAGCAGTGCGTGTTGTTGCTGAAATAGAGAACCGTAATGTGTCATCTACTTCGCACAACGCAGTAGCAACAGTGCTTTTACCACACCCAGAAGGACCTGAGATGACAACGACTAAATTATGGTTTTTAAACGGTGTGGAAACCATTTCGGAATTCAATAAAAGTTAATCTGCTGCTTCAGCGAGTTCTAATAGCACGGGTGATTCAACGCGGATTGCGTCCTTGATACATACCTCTTCGCACAACTTACAGCCAACGCAGTCCTTCGGTTTGACTAATTCACAAATACCGAAGAAACTTTCAGCATGTTCGCCAGTTTCCGGGTCTTTGAGTTCAAGACATTCCCACGGACAGATATGGACACAGAAATCGCAGCCAGAGCAAAGTTCTTCGTAGATAACAGCGATAGGTCTATGTGTTGGACGACGAATAAATTTGCATACCTCACCAAACTGATCACGGATTGCTTCTACCGGACACACCATACCGCACGCTGTACAATCAATACAGACATTCGGGTCAATAATGTGCAGCATATTCCGGTCGCCTGTAATCGCATCCACAGGGCAATTGGTTAAACATGCCATACACCCGATGCATTCGTCAGTAATATAATACGCCATAGAAACGACACCTCCAGATTTCTTTTATTTTAACATAACGTGGTGAAAATGTCAAATTCAAATATTTTAAACTTTTTTCGTGCCATGCACCCTTTCCCACAAAATACTGTGTCTTAACTTATAAAGGGCATCTTATATTGATGTTCTGGAAAATTCATGTCAAATATTTTACGTAAGTTCTGTTATTTGACAAATCTTAAAGGAGGACATATAATTGTGAAAAACAAATTTTGGAAACTACAACCCAAAAAGCAACGGTGGCGAAAGATAGGACTGACCACGGCACTTATTACTTTCATAGGCGGTGGACTGCTATTTGGCACAATCAAAATAATTGATGCTACACAAACAGAGACTCCCATCTGTGTGGAACGGACAAAACCGGACTGTATCAAGGATATGCCGGAACCGATTTGTCCACCTCAGTACCAACGTGTCCCTTGCACACTGGATGCAGCAGGGCAAGGAATAACGAATAAAATAAAGGAGTTTACGACATGTCAATTTTGAAAAACAACTGGCACTGGATGCTATTCGTTCTTGTTATTTTCGGGAGCATTGGCGTACTCATATTTACGCAGTTGAACACTGATGCTGAACCGGAAACCGTGTATAATCCGCCTTCAGAGGAAATCATCCAAGGTATCCGAGAGAAGTCTGATGCACAGAAAGTGCAAGATGCTAATGATATGAAAGGACCCCCGCCCGGTGCATCACCAAACGGGCATTGGCATGATGGTGTTTGGCACAAAGAACCGCATGCAGCACCTGCTGATACCACCACAGCTCCGCAAATACTATCCGAACTTTCTGAAGCAGAAATTAAGGCAAGGGTCAAAGCACTCCGGGAGCAGCAACTCGGGGAATACAGAGCTAAATGGGGAGAAGACCCATCGCCAGACGGTTCATATCAACACTTTCGTGATAATCACGGAAATGTCGTTCGGCATTATAGAAATACAGTTGTCGTGTCTCATTATAATTTAAAGACAGGTTTTGCACCGACGCCTGTACAGTTGCAACAATACAAGCAATTACGTGCAGCCTTGAAAGATGCTGCATCAAAAGAAAACATTTCAGAGATGCAACGTCTTGACAACGAGATTCGATCACTTGTTAACGCTGCCCAAGGTGAAATACCAGAGCCTGTTGGCTTTGGATATTATGGAGACCCAATTTCTGGAGAGCAGGAAAAAAATCTTAATAACAAAGCGTTACGATCTTTCTATCAGCGCATGGGCGTTGAACACCTCTACGAACTCTATGGGGAACGTAGTTACTAAAGGAGATAGACACATGAAAAACAAACAGTATATAATCCTTCTTTACTGTTCTGTGTTTTTAGTTTTTTGCATCAGCACAACCGTATTAGCCCTCATAATCTTTCCGCCTATCGACTTTAACGAGTTAGAAAAACAGCGTTGGTGGGAAGAAAATCGTGCAGATATGGAATCAAGTGGTTATACGCTTCTAAACCGGTAATTCAGACAACTCCTATGGATGGTTTGAATATGCATGGAGAACGAATCGTCACTGATCCCGATCTTCCAGTATCTCTTATACTTTCGGAATCATGGACCCCTTACAAGCCCGAAAACTATCACTACATAAAGATATCCACCATTGCTACCGGGTACGGCGAAGTTGCCTTTACGCTCAACGGAGAGACAAGGGACTTTTCTATCGGTAGTTGGACTTCAGAACCGATACAAAAAGCGGAACGTGAAGTTTATACCTTCAGTATAAAAGAATCTAATGGCGTGGTTAATCTCAACTTGCCTGCTTATGATGCCGCTCAGATTAGTCCTACCACCGTCGATATATCAGCTACAGGTTCTGCCCAGACACGATCTCGAAAAATTGTGACGTACGGAAGCCAACAGAGCGCAATAACTGCACAAGCAGGGAGCACTGGCGCGGGAATTGGCTTCGTTATTGGAGAGTCATCATATTGGAAATGGGAGGCAGGTATAACCCGTAACGTTGCTGCGGATCCTTACAATGGAAGTTACTCCGTGACGATTAACGATAAAATAAGAGGTGACTGTGTTGTTCATACGATTGATCCGAGTGAAGCCTATCAGCATAGGTTGGTTGCCCTCCCGTGTGGTGATGACACCCATGTTGAATATTTATGTATACCAGCCTCACCAAATCACAGCACGTTGGTTAATGGGTATAGTGGTTCGTTTTATGAGTGTCAACCACACACAACGGGCGATTGCGGTCATACGTATCATCTGAGTAATTCGAGCGATCACGCCCTACTTGCGACGTGTTCTAATTGTAATGAGGCTTCTGTTTATAAATGCGCTGGACATCCTAACAGTTGCACAGCCAGCGATAGTACAGGTGACAGCGTTGGCAGCAATACAGGTAGTGGGAGCGGCTCCGGCAGCGGATCAGGTTCTGGTAGTGGTAGTACCGTTGCGTGTGGTGCTGCGTCTTGGACAGGGTGCGCGATGCAGGTGAGTTCAAGCACTGACCATTATACCTCCAGTTGTGCCAGTGGGTGTGGCAACGGGTATTGGGCATGTAATGCGACAGCCGTTGCATGGCATACCGATGTCAAGACCTGCACACGCCCCAATTGCGGTCAGACTTATACAGGCTGCACTAAGGGCAATGGCACCTGCACGAATGGACAGTATATTTGGCATAATTAACTGCCACCGCACGTCATTTCTTTAACAGGCAGGTATCCTTATTAGGTATCTGCCTGTTATTGCTTTTAGCATTTCCGCCTTTTGCAGTTTCCTATGATGTTTTGAAAACCAATGCGTCATTACTCACACTTTACCCTACAACCGATCAACAGTATACGCCTCCAGCAACGCCGCATCAATATCCACACCAAAACCTGGCGCATCATTGAGTGTAAAAGAACCTTCGCGAGGGGAAGGACGTAAGCGTCGATAGAGTTCATTTTCAACATCATTTCGGGAGGGACCGAATGTCTCCGCCATGCACGGCATCGGCAAACATGCAGTTAAATGCAATCCCCACGGTGTGCCTGCTTGGTGAAGCCATGTTGGGATACCAAGTTCCGCTGCTTCGCGTGCAATACGGAGGCATTCCGTGAAACCGCCCGCCCAGCTCACATCAGGCTGAATCATATCTGCTGCTTGCCATCGCAAAAGTTCACGAAATCCATATCGGGTAAATTCGTGTTCACCAGAAACAATCCATGTCGGATTTACCTCTTTCACTAACTGTGCCATACCAGCATAATCGTCAAGTGGAATCGGTTCCTCAATCCATTTGAGGTTAGCGTCACTTGCTGCGTCAGCAAAACGGAGGGTATAATCCACATCCCAACGGAGATAGATGTCTGTCATCAGTTCCACATCGGGGCCGATAGCCTCGCGTGCGGCGTGTATCATTTCAAGGTTTTGTGTGAATCCATCTTCGCCTTCCGCGAGTCCGTTTTTAAGAGGAATCTTGCATGCAGTGAATCCGTTTTCTGCATAATAACCGACATCTCCTCCCGTTGCATACGCGGGTATCTGAAGACGTGGTGTATCAGTAAAAAGGCTATAGACAGGCGCGCCTATTATCTTGCCACACAGGTCAACGAGGGCAAGTTCTATACCACTTAACGCGTAGATGACAAGTCCGCGCCGCCCATAAATTGAGGTAACGTGATATAGGTGTTCCCAAATGTTTTCAACATCCAGTGGGTCGCATCCGAGGACGAAGTGTTGAAGATGTTTGTCAATAATCATCGCGCCCGCGAGTCCACCACCACCGAGTCCGTATCCCTTTAAGCCTTTATCAGTTGTGATTTGGACGATTAACGCGCCTGCTTGTGCTGCGAAAGGACCGCGCCAATCGACATGCACATTTTGGGTTGTAGTCTGCCCGGGCATATCGCCTTTGGCAAAACCGAGCGTTGGCATTGCGCGTGGATTTAGATTGACATGCCATGTGCGGATACCTACTACGGTGTGGCGGGTTTTGGCGCGTGTTTTCCATTGTGTAGAGAGACTTTCTTCGCTGGTTTGCATGATACGATTCCTATGTAATGGAACTTATATTTTCCTTAAGATTTGCAGTGTTTGTAGTCGCGCAATTCATTGCGCCTCTTTTCTTCCTGTAGGAGCGACCTCCTGGTCGCGACTTTACTGGTAAAACTTTAGGAGGCTTTGTAAACACTCCGAGCAACACATGTGAACATCTTGTAATCCCGTCAAATACCAAAAGCGTATTTGACGTTGATTCGTAAATCCTGGTTCAGACAATTAGACTAACGAGGTAGCGCATGATAGCCTATACCGCTGAAAAATCCAACTACCATCCAGATGCCTACCATCACATACTCACCAAAAATCAATCCAAATGCGATAGGACGAATCCGCCGATAGGTCATTGGACCGCCGAACTTAAGCGTGACGTATTTTATCATCCATCCGACAAAAATAGAAGACCATAGATGGAACGCAGGATAGGTAGCACCTAATAGGTATCCAATCGGATGCAATGACCACCAGACAAAACTTTGACGCATCAAGAGCATGAAGCCAGTAAAACCTGCACCCGCAATCATACTGTAGACCTCAAGCCAATTTGTTTCAACAGAAAATTGAATGAGTCTGTTCATCTTGTTGAAATAGCCACGCGGGGCACCGACAAATGACGAGCCTTGTAAAAACAGCGCGCCTTTGTCATAGACAAGCGTCAACGATGCGTAAACGGAAACGAGGATAGCAACAACGAGTGAGATACCGAGTATCGGCACGATTCGGCGGCGGACCAATTGAACTTCATCGGCAGCCTTGAAACTGTGCAAGAAGTTCGGCATCATGAATTCTCCCCAATCCCGTAGAAAAGTACGCTGGAAACTGAGAACAGCCAGACTTTTTTGGCCCATTACTCCCGATCCGAGCGTAAAATTGATGTAATCCGATGGGAAGAAAGGGGCTTGCACAAGCAGTAGTCCACCGTTTACCACCATCCATGATAACACAACAGAGGTGACAAAGATTGAGAGCAGCGTGACCACTGCCACCCAAGTGGTTATGCCAGCAATCACAAAGAATACCACAAGGGTAACAAATCCGAGTAGAAATCCGAGCAGTGCCAAACGATACGGCAACGGTTCATCAGAATCGTCTATCAGACGTCTATCTCCCGCTATATTCGTTTGTTTGCTATGCAACCCGAACGTTTTCCTGAAAATCGATGCGATATGTTCTCGTCCACCCCAGAAAACCGCAGGCACAAAAATAAGATAACCTCCCATCACTTGACGGCTACAACTTAGCCACGGACCGATTCCGAAGCCCGTTGCATTCATAACAATATATTGGAGTTTGAAAAACAGAAAAAAAAACCAGAGGCTAAAGGAAACTTCAAGCGTTAGCAACGCAGCTACGCCGATAACTGAAAAATAGATGGCGATGTTCATCGCTGGCCACATTCCGAGTGTATGCCACGGTTTCTCGGTAAAAGCGCGGTGAATATTATAAATCAATGGGATTTCTGGCACCGTTGGAAAATGCGCGTGCAGTCCGTTGAGGAAATGTATTAGCACCGGCAATGCCATCCCTATCCACAGTAATTTGTTTTTGAAAAAAGCGTTGAGAAGTGTTCCCTGTTCGGGCTGCGCTGCAAGTTGAACTGGAATCTGGATTAAAGGGAATGAGAATCGTTCGCGTTCTATCCACTGCTTGCGGAGGATTGTGGATAAGCAAAGCGTTGTGAAATAAAAAACAAGGACAAAAAGTCCCCAGATAAGCAATGGCTTGATCCAAGGTGACCACGGTACGGTTCCACCCGGTGAAAGCCCCTCATAAAAATCCGTTACGGCTTGTGTATCCGTGACGATTAACCATTCTGGGATGTGTGGTTGAAGTGTTTCTGCCCAATCATTTTCGGGGGTTGTGAAATAACGCAGCGCAACAAGGCAGGGTAGTAGAAACTGCAGCAGGCCCATTGAAGGAATGCCGACTGCGACAATCAGCATCATCCAAATGACTGTCAATTCAAGGGCAGAGAGTGAAAAGCGGCTGTTTCGTGTCAACAAGCGTAAGGGTAAATTGACAACAAACACAAGTAGGAGCAGCCCAAAGATTGAACCTACAGGGAGGTGGTTACCCGCAATCCTTGAATTCTCTAAAAAATAGTTGTTGTAGGGGGTGATTGCACATATTCCCCCTACTAAAAGCAGTCCGACAAGGATAGCAGAGAATCGGATTTTTGGGCGGCGAGGCATATATGAAATTTCCCTACGATGGATATTCGGTTCAAACGTTTTACTACTACCATTTCTATAAAATAACATACCCTTTAAGAAATAGCTGGTTCGTAGTCGCGCAATTTATTGCCAAATCAACGCCAAATGCGCTTTTGGCATTTGTCGCCTCTTACATTCTAATTCAAAAGGGAAATTCATTTATAGAATTGGTATACGATTGAACTGCTCGGCACGGTGCAAAGCAGATTCTTCTCACCGCGCTACACACCTGCCACCTAACTATTTCTCTTAATTTTCATCACTCCCATCACGAAGTACCGGATTATAGAGACAGAGTTCCGCATCTACAATTCTGCCATCAGGTAACGTATACTGATTTGGGGTGCCGCCGCCCCACGGTGCTGTCCAATCTTTGCTGCGTTCTTTATCATTATCTTTCTTTTGCTGCACAGCTTCCCAAGAGAATCCTTCCATGAGTTGTTCATGTAGGGATGCTTCCAATTCACGATGTTCAGGTTTTCCAGTAAGATTCTCAAATTCGTCTGGGTCATTTTCTAAATCAAACAAGATGGATTCATCTTCAGGGAAAGCGACATACTTATAACGAGGTGTTCTCAACATACGCATCGGTCCAGTTGTTTGATTTGCCCAGTATTCGCTGATTGCGGTGTTTCGCCAACCCTCGGTGTTTCCTGACATCAGATTTGACAAATCTGCACCGTCTAAATCGTCGGGAATCGGGATGCCTGCCCTTGCACATAGCGTCGGGAAAAGATCGTTTAATTCGACAGGAGCGTCAACACGTTTACCGTGTGTCCCTTCTGATCGTGTATCGTGTATAATGAGTGGCACTCGCGCTGCTGCTTCATAATAGCTGGATTTCCACCATTGCCCATGTTCACCAGCCATCTCACCGTGGTCGGTGGTATAAACGATAATTGTGTTCTCTAATAGACCATCGCGTTCTAAGATCGTCAGCAAATCACCGACACATTCATCCAAGAATTCGCAGCAGGCATAGTATGCCGCGCGCGCTTTGCGTGTCTCTTCCTCTGTAATGGCTGCTGTGTTGAAGGTCTTTCTTAATCCTGCAGCATAGCGGTGTGTCTGTTCCAAGTGTCCTGGTGGGATGTTAGGCATGTCCACATTATCGGGATAGTATTTGTCAAGAAGCCGTTTGGGCGCGGTAAGTGGAAAGTGAGGACGACTGTAACTTGCGAGCAAAAACCACGGTTGGTCAGCAGGTTGTGATCTTAAGTATTCTATCGTTTCTTCGTTGACCACCCGTTCTTGTAGAAGACTCGATGGAATTTCTGTTACCCCAGCATCCTTTGTGCGATTACGGTTGTTCCGTAGTGGATCACGTTGATGTCCAGCGCGTCCACGCAGATCACCATAAGGACGCGATTGAAATCCATTATGCTGCTCTTTTCCACCAAAGTGCATCTTCCCAACAAGCGCGGTCGCATATCCGTGTTCTGCAAAATGTGCAGGCATCGTGAGGTGTTCAGGATACAGGATTGAACCGTTATTCCAAGCGGAACAACGATGTGCGTATTTTCCTGTCAGCATACACATCCGTGAGGGAGTGCAAAGCGGGAATTGACAGTATGCCGCATTAAAGTAGTTTCCGGATTCTGCAAGCCGATCAAGGTGTGGGGTTTGGACAATATTATTGCCTTCACATCCGATAGCGTGTGGACTGTGTTCATCACTCTGGAGAAATAGGATATTCGGTTTTTGAGCCATGCTGCAATAGCCTCCTTTTACTGTTTGAATAAGGTAGTTCACCGTGCATGTAGAAATCAAACCCAAAGAGTAGCGCGATGTTCGAGTCTTTTTTAGCAAAATGTTGTGAAAAATCAACAAGTGTGAATCCCACAAGTTGTTTCGTCTCAGGGTGAAACCGCAGAATCAAATCATCAGCGTATTCAACGTAGTCTGTATATTCGGGTTGACCTCGCGTTACATAAAGCACATCAGCTTCCTGATCATAGACAATTTTAAGCCCATCTTTATTGTGATTCATCTGACTCTTATTTTCTTTTGGTATTCTGCCTTTCAGTTTACACGAATTCTCTACAATAATCAAGCAGAATTTGGGTAGGTAGAACACACATTGACCTTGATTCTGTGTCTCACCAACGTCCTACTTGCAAAAGGACGGACACACAAACCCACGATAGTGAATGGAAAAACTGATTGCTGATAACTGATTGCTAACAACCAATTTTCTCAATGTGGAGGTTCGGCTTTTCGTTTACCGACACCCATTTGAATTGCAGGAAGGATGGTATCTGAAATATTGATGGAATAGTCGAAGATTGTCCAGCCAGAAGCACCTAAAAAGCGAGCAAGGTGGATTTGTCCAATCACGGCATCTGGTGTAAGGAGAGAATTAGAGGCAGTGGCGCCGATACCCGGATAAATCGCTACACCTTTTGGCATAAGGGCAAGTTGCTTCTCTAATAGGTCGGTAAAATATTTGGTGTCTTCAGTATAGTTCATCGGACAAACGAAATCAACATAACCAGCTTTTGCCCACGCAATCCAATCCTGTCCGATAGATGTTACACAGTCAGGATAGGCACCGAAGACTGCAGTAGAAATCTTGATGTTGGGTTTTATCTCACGTGTGCGTTTGTGAATTAAGCGTACTAAACGGGTTATCTGTTGTGCGCGCCATTCAATATACGCCTCGCTGTGTTGTCCAGTTCTTGGCAACACAGAAGCGGGCCATTCCTGAATATGTTGTCGTGTCGCAAGCATGAATCTTTTATGGCACTCATCACAATAACACGCTCGGCTTCCCGGATAACGGATATAATCGAGGTGGATACCGTCAACATCGTAATTCTGCACAATTTCCATAATAGCGTTCAATTCCAACAGCACGTTTTCTGGATTCGAAGGACAAAGCCAATTGATTGAGTCGCCTGTTGATGAGATTTGAGTTCGTCCATCTTTTTTCATTTTATCCACAAACTCTTTCGGTGCACCTTCCAAATTCCATGTTATCTTCCACACATGGACTTCCAAATTGTGCTTATGCGCTGCCTTAACGCATTGTGCAATTTGGTCACCGTATTTCGTAAACTTTGTACTCTGGGGCAACACGCTACTATCGTAATGCGCTAAACCACCCCATGCCATATTCGGAAAAATCATGTTAATGCCCGCAGCAGCCAATTCCTTAGCAGAACGTTCCCAGTCGCCAGGGTATGCCCCAAGACCTGAATGATTCCATAAGGCGCGTCCTTCCGTTTCATCGCTGAAATGTGACAGAAAATACGCTTTTGAAAGTACATCTTGACTCTCCCGCGCTGCGGTCATCGCTTCGTAATAATCCTTACGTGCATATTCAGTTCGTGCTTGCGTCGTCAAGGTCTTTCCCGTTTGTAACGCTTGCTTCGCTTCAGAAAGCCCGCCATACCCCACAAATTTCGTTAAGCTGTCAAGGTTATTGATGTGTCCGAAAGTTGTCATCGCTTCCAATTCACGTTTTGCGATTGCATGCTGAAATTCAGGGACGAGATGTCCGAGAAGTGCCGCGAGGAGTTGTGTTTTGGTTCGGATATCGTCAGGAAGAAAGACGTGGCTGAAAAATACACCTGTTTTGTTTAAGAAAAAAGCAGGATATCCGCTCAATTTACCCTCTGCATTGTGCCACTGTCCGATAATTCTTGTTTGTGGGTCGGTAGATTCTACCACAGTAATATTCCACGATGCTTGCCGCACGGATTTTGGAATTCCTAATATGTCAGGTGCATCAAATTGAATGGAAGCGAACTGACCAGAGGTTTCTTGGCGCAGCCATTTTATACTACGTAAATTCAGAAGTGATGCAACCTCATCTGCAAGGTTATAGGTCACAAATAGTTTGCCACCGCGTGCTACAAAACTTTTTAGGAGAGGGGCAGTTTTAAGTGAGATTTTTGGATTGAGCGGAAGGATTATTAACCGATACGGATTGGAAGATGTCTTTTGTAAGCGCGAAACATTGGTAGCAGATGACTCTTCCAATTGGTCTGCGGAAAAACCGATGCTTTTCAACATGCGGACAAAACGTCTGCTGACAGAACGTGCATAGTCCACATCACCTTGTGCTACGCCAGACGCTGTTGACGGTAATAGGATCGCAATATCTGCCTGTTGTGCAGCGATGTCGGTTAACGCTCCGCTCCAGCAGACGAAAATAAATATAATATGCGTGGAAAAGGTTTTGAACCATAACTTTTTCCAATGCATTATTCCAAATAACATAACCGGTTTCCCCCAGCAAAATGGTTTGCCGGTTTTTATACCATTTTGAATGATGGTTCTATTATTATCAAAACAGGCGTTTGTAGTCGCGCAATTCATTGCCAAATCAACGCCAAATGCGACGAGTGCCATACGCGCGCTCGGCGTTGATTCTGCGTTTGGCATTTGGCATCTCACAATGAAATTTATTTTCAGAAATGGTATTATACTCCTATACCTCTGCCTAACGTTTTGTTGTTGCCAAATACTTATTGGGTAGATCAGAATTATCTTGACTGATTTGTGCGGTACTTCCTAAAAACTTCTCAATACCTCGGACAATAGCAGCGGCTACTTTTTGTTGATATGCATCCGAAGTAAGTTTATTTCCTTCCGTTGGATTCGTCACAAATCCTGTTTCAACGAGAATAGCAGGAACACTTGTACCAATGAGTACAACAAAACGGGCATGTTTTACACCACGGTCTACTGCACCTGTGGCGTCCACCAATTCCTGCTGCACATATTTTGCCAATCGACGGCTATCCTTACTTTTACTCTCTACTATTAGTCCTTTTAAAAGAGTTTCCAATTCTTGTATGCTATACCCGGAGTTTGCATTTTCTCGCGCTGCGATGATTTCTGCGTTTTTATCTGTGCTCTTCACATCTAAATAATAAGTTTCAATGCCGTTGGCTCTCGAATTTCCACTTGCATTGGCATGAATGCTCAAAAACAGGTCAGCCTTGTGTCTGGTAGCAAACGCTGTTCGTTCCTTCAACGAAATAAAACGGTCAGTATCTCGTGTTAGAAGAACCGTGTAACCTTTTGCAGTTAAGATCGCACCGATTTTCTTTGAAATATTCAGCACAATAGGTTTTTCTATGATATCTCTTGCGCTGCCACCTCCGGGATCTTTCCCACCGTGTCCAGCGTCTATCACAATCGTCTTAGCGGTTAATCCGAATTCACGTATAAGGGATCCGGGTGTTAACGCCTCTGGTTCAGCGGTAGGGGGTGCTGGTTTAACTTGCGGTTGAGTAGGGGTCTCATCCGGAGGTGTTGTAGGATTCTGTGGTGCCTTTAACTCCTGAAGTTCTTTAGAGGCAGTAGATACAATCTCTTTACTGTTGGCGGATTCAAGGATCTCAACGTAAAGCGTTTCAGCACGTGTTTTGTATCCATGCTCAGCATAAGTGCGTCCTAACGCCAACTGTGCCTCTGCTGCTAAGTCTGTCCCAGCATATCGGTTTGTAACAATCTGGTAGTGATGTGCTGCACGGGCAGAATCACCTATCAGCGTGTAGCAACGGGCTATCCAGTAGTGTGCCTGAGGTAAATGCTCCGAATCTGGATAAGTATAAATTAATCTTCTAAATGCTGCAATGGCGCTTTGCGGTGCCTCAGAATCGCCTTCTTTTATGCACCAAACCCAACAGGAAGCGATAGCATACTGTGCGTCATCTGCCGATGCATTTTCTGTATCCGCACGAATAACGTCTTCTAATTCCGTTATTAACGCATGCCATTCGTCAAGGGTCGCGTATTTCTCACCACTTGTATAGTTGTAATGTTGATCCGCTAACTGATTATAAGTCGGCATGGACATGGTAGCGCAGCCTGAGGATAGGACTGCTAACAATAGGATTATCATCCAGACAGGACACAATTTCATGTATTTTACTCCTGCACATATATCAATTATGACGTTGTCCGCAAACTCCCCTCTAAAATGCGGAAATATGATTTTCTTCATGTATTTTATGTATTTTATGTATTTTATGTTATGAGATAAAACGAAAATCTACAACTTTCGTTACTAAAAAAGACCGATAAAGATGCGGAAATAGTTGCTGGTTCAATGTGTATTAAGAGTTGTCTGAATTATAGATTTCATTGACTTATTAGTCCAATCACATTATAATTGTTGCAACTTATGCAATCCAAAAACTTTCCAAACTTTAGGGAATTGCAGTCTAAAATCCGTTAGACCTGAAATCCAAATCCAAGGAGAACTTAACAATGAAAACAGCCTTAACATTACTAATTTTTTTAACTGTGTTTTCCATAAACATCTTTGCACAAGAAAGTCCGCACACCGTCCTTGAAAGGCATAGCGGTAATGTCTATAGTGTAGCGTTCAGTCCGGATGGGCAGACGCTGTTAAGTAGGAGTAGGAATCGGAGTTGGGATCCCTTTACCTACTACTTGTGGAATGTTGACACAGGAGAGCAGAAGCTTTCATTCACAAACAGTATAGCGGTTTTCAGTCCGGATGGACAGATGCTCGCAAGTAGCAGTAGTGATAACATTCGCTTGTGGGACGTTGACACAGGAACGCTCAAGTATACACTCCCAACGAATAATGTCCGGAACGTTGTCTTCAGTCCTGATGGGCACACACTGGCAAGTAGTAGTGATGAAAACACCATCTACTTGTGGGTTGTTGAAACAGGCACACTCAAGCACACACTCATTGAGCATACGGATCGTGTCTGGAATGTTGAGTTCAGTCCAAATGGGCAGACGATCGCAAGTAGTAGTGATAAGACCATCCGTCTATGGAATGTTGAAACAGGAATGCTTAAGCACACACTCCCAATAAATAATGTCTGGATCGTTAAGTTCAGTCCGGATGGACAGATACTCGTAAGTGCAGGTAGTGATGAAAACACCATCCACTTGTGGGATGTTGAAACAGGAACGCTCAAGCACACACTCACTGAACATACGGATCGTGTTTGGAGAGCAGTCTTCAGTCCTGATGGGCAAATGCTCGCAAGTAGCAGTAGTGATAAGACTATCCGCTTGTGGGATGTTGAAACAGGAACGCTCAAGCACACACTTCCAACGAATAATGTCTGGATCGTTGAGTTCAGTCCGGATGGACAGACGCTGTTAAATATGGGTGCTAATAACACCGTTCGCTTATGGGATGTTGACACAGGCGCACTCAATGCAACTCTCATAGGGCATAGAGGTAGTGTCAATAGCGTAATCTTCAGTCCAGATGGACAAACACTTGCAAGTGGGAGTAATGATAACACCGTCCGCTTATGGGATGTTGACACAGGCGCACTCAATGCAACTCTCATAGGGCCTAGGGGTGGTGTCAATAGCGTAATCTTCAGTCCAGATGGGCAAACACTTGCAAGTGGGAGTAATGATAACACCGTCCGCTTATGGAAGATTATTGATACCCGCATAGGTATCACTGTTTTACCAGTGAATGCGCCAGCTATCGGAGACCAGTTAACGCTTAAGGTTGACATTACCAAAGGTGAAAACGTTACTGGGTTTCAAGCCAAGGTAGGTTTTGATGCGACAGCACTCCGCTATGTGAACAGTTATAACGGCGACTACTTACCAAATGACTCGTTTTTTGTGGACCCGGTTATTGAAGGGAACAAGGTGATACTCGGTGCAACTTCTCTCGCTGACAGCAGCAGCGGTAATGGAACGCTTGCAACCTTGACGTTTGAATTTATTGCTATCAAAGAATCAACCGTAACTTTGCCTGAAGCTGCAATTGTTGATAGTAAAGGTGAACGCCTACCTTTCTTTTTTAAAGATATTAGTCATATTGTCGGTGTGCCACGCCTACGTGAGGATGTTAACCTTGATGGCGTTGTGGACGTTTTAGATCTGACATTTGTCGCTGCAAGTTTTGGGAAAAAAGCTGATCGTAATCCGGAACTTCCAGATATTCCAGAAGATGTCAATAACGATGGTGTTATAGATATTGTTGATCTCGTGTTAGTTGCTGGAGCATTGGGAAATAAAGCAACTGCACCCTCCGCATATCCACAAGTATTGGCAACATTCACCGCAGCGGATGTCCAGAAATGGCTCACTCAAGCACAGCAGCTAAACCTCACAGATGCCACCTCACAGCGCGGTATTCACTTTTTAGAGCAACTCTTGGCAGCATTAACACCAAAAAAGACATCCCTATTGCCGAATTATCCGAACCCGTTCAATCCAGAAACGTGGATACCGTATCAGTTAGCAGAGTCTGCGGATGTTACGGTGACTATCTATGCAGTAGATGGTAAGGTGGTACGCAGGTTGGCATTAGGGCATAAGTCTGTCGGTATCTATCAAGGCAAGAGTCGTGCAGCACATTGGAATGGTAAAAATGCACTCGGTGAACCTGTTGCAAGCGGCGTGTATTTCTATACGCTAAAAGCAGAGGATTTTACTGCAACGCGAAAAATGTTGATACGGAAGTAAAGTTTTCTGCTGCTGTAGGGGAACGATACGAATCCCTCCTTTCTTCTCAAAAAACTTGACATCTTCCCTTCTTTGTGATACGCGGGTGAGTAAATATTTGGTTACATAGGTTCAATTTGCAATGATTACGCGGCGTTTTCCACTGTAGAACGGGGTCCCGGGGAATGCCATAAGGCATTCATACCGTTGATTTGGTGCCCCATAGCCGTCAATTTAAGGATATACCCTC
>JAGWBU010000027.1:63014-70694 GCA_021295735.1 Candidatus Poribacteria bacterium
AATGCCTTTTGGCATTCCCCGGAGACCCGCCCCTACAATAGGAGTTGTGCGGATTTCTACAAAAACTTTACACACCCGTGATACGCTTATAAACAGATTCTAAAGTATGCTATATGCAAAATTTTTGGAGAAAACATAAATATAGACACAAGCCAGCTGTTTTTGGTAGCCTAATGAGGCGTTGAAAATGAAACACACGACAAAAATTGAACTTGCAAATCTACAAGACCTGAATTTGGCAAATGCAGGCGTTATCAAACCCGAAGAGGTTCGGCGCGCTACTGTTGAAAATGCACTCGTCTATACTGGAGCGACCCGGTTGTCGTTACCGAAATCGCTCATTGAACAACTCGGCTTGACGCCTGTCGGAACCACGCGAGCGAGGACAGCAAACGGTATTGTAGACCGGATAATTTATTCGACGGTCGAATTTACGGTTTTGGAGCGAAAGGAGACTATTCGGGTAACGGACTTGCCAGAAGATACGCCTGTCCTTGTTGGGCACATGATTTTGGAACTCCTTGATCTCTGTCTTGATATCAAAAAAGGGTTGATCTACAACCCTGACCACGACAATGAATGGATTGAAGACCAACTTTGACAACTTCAACGAGGAAAGAGATATTACCCAAATAATTTCTGAATATTTTCAGAAAAAATCAAATTTTCTTGACAAACTGCATCGGACGTGTTATACTTAATACCGTCCTTGAGATGAGATGATGTCACAATCTCATTTTGGGCGGGTAGCTCAGGTGGCTAGAGCGACAGCCTTACAAGCTGTAGGTCACAGGTTCAAGTCCTGTCCCCGTGGCGCAGATGGTTTAGCGCGCCTGCCTGTCACGCAGGAGGTCGCGGGTTCAAGTCCCGTCGGGCCCGTTTACATTATGAAGAATTAGCCACAGGTTGTGCCTTACAACGCTGTGGTTTTTTCGTTACAGGACACCAACATCATCCTATAATAGAGGAGCAAAACCGCAGTGCTTGACCTCAAATTTATTCGAGAAAATACCGATGCCGTTCGCAAGATGTTAGCTGACCGCCAGACTGATGCAGATTTAAACAAACTAATTGAATTAGATACACGCTGGCGTGAGAACTTGACTCACACGCAGACTCTACAGGCGCATCAAAATAAGGTTTCACAACAAATAGCACAATTGAAAAAGGAAAAACAGGACGCAACAGAGACGATTGCGGAGATGCGGAAACTCTCCCAAGAAATCAAGGAGCGTAACGCAGAGGCAAACAACCTTAAAGCTGAGATAGACGCTATCCTGTTAACAATTCCGAACATGCCCGAGACAAGCACACCTGTCGGCACAGGTGAAGCAGATAACATTGAAATCAAGACATGGGGTGAACTGCCGAGTTTTGACTTTGAATTGAAACCGCATTGGGAAATCGCAGAAACGTTAGATATTGTCGATTTTCAACGCGGTGCAAAGGTTGCAGGCAGCAACTTTGTTGTCTTCAAGGGCTTGGGGGCAAGGCTGGAACGTGCTTTGATCCAGTTTATGCTTGACTTACACACCACCCAACACGGCTACACCGAAATTTCCCCGCCATTCCTTGCGAACCGTCCTACAATGACAGGAACGGGACAAATCCCCAAATTAGAAGCGGATATGTATCGCTGTGATAGAGATGAAGAAAACCCTGATAGCGATCTGTTTCTGATTCCGACTGCCGAAGTGCCTGTGACAAATCTTTTCGCGGGTGAAATATTATCTGCTGATGAGTTACCTATCTACTACACTGCCTATACGCCATGTTTTCGCCGCGAAGCAGGTGCGTATGGAAAGGATACACGCGGTTTACAGCGCATCCATCAATTTGACAAGGTGGAGATGGTGAAGTTCACTACGCCTGAAATGTCTTATGCAGAACACAAATTACTTTTAGAAAATGCGGAAAGTGTTTTGCAGGCACTCGGTCTGCCGTATCGCGTTGTACAACATTGCACGGTAGAACTTTCGTTTGCAGCGGCGAAATGCTACGATATTGAGGTATGGGCACCAGCAGGAGAAAAGTTTTTAGAGGTTTCTTCCTGTAGCAACTTTGAAGCATTCCAAGCGCGCCGTGCGAATATCCGCTACCGTCCAGAAGCCGGTGCCAAACCGGAGTTTATCCATACGCTCAATGCATCTGGCACGGCTCTGCCGCGGGTTGTAATTGCACTTCTTGAGACATATCAGAATCCGGATGGGACAGTGCGTGTGCCTGCGGTGTTGCAGCCATATATGGGTGGTTTAAAGCAGATTGGATGATGCTCAAGGATTCAAACCATGAAACTCAACTATTACCCAGAAACCGACTCACTATATATCAATTTGTCCGAGCAACCCAGCGTGGAGAGTCTCGAAATCTCTGAAGGTATCCTCCTTGATTATGATGCCGACGGTAGACTTGTTGGTATTGACATTGATAATGTCAGCAACAAAGTTGAAATGGAGAAACTGATTCTTAAGTTCTTAAAGTAAAATCTAAAAATACATTTACATTTTCTTAAGGTTAGCGGTGTTTGTAGTCGCGCAATTCATTGCGCCTCGGACATTTATGGCGTGTTTAAAATCCACATAAGAACAAAATGTAAAAATAATTATGGGTTCACTATAAAATAAGGACAATAAAATGGCAAAGACCATTGATGAAAAAGTCAATACCGTCATAACATATAATACTTTCTGGTACAATAATAGAGTTTTTGAGGAAAATTATGAAGCGCACATCACATCTCTAAAGGAAACTCTACTTGTCCTGAGAAACCAAGTTCAAAACCAAGGACTCACTAAAGAGTTACTTGACGCTCTAATTTTGGAAAAAACAAACGGGTTAAAAGTTCTATTGACTTTGACTGGATTTTCTAATGAACACTTTAAACGATTGATTACATTTATCAGGGTCATTGACGATGAAGAACTCTCACAACTTTCTTGTAGGAACCTATGGATAGATGAAGCTGAGTTAGACGAGACGGGGGTAACAGAGTGGCAAGATGCCAAAATACAAAACAAAATACAAAATTGTGCTGATTTTAGGAGAGGGATCATCAATCTGTTCTTTGAAGGCTCTACGGTTCCCGTGCTTGCCAAAACTCTTCCGCTTTTTGAGTTAAAAAAATTAGGCGTTTCCAAACTTAGTTTTGAAGTTGAGGCGATGATTGATACGTTGATTCGGTATAAAGAGAAAGGTTCTTATTCAGGAAAGGCACAAAATAATGCTGAAGTCGTCATTGGAAAACTATTAGAAGAAATGGAAATCAGTTTTGAACAAAGTGTAGACTTAGAAAAGTTAAGAGAACACGCTCCAAACGAAAAGCGCACAATGGATTTTATCATTCCCAACAGAGAAGAACCACAAGTAATTATTGAGTCTTCATATTCTAAAACAACTTCCTCTGGACAAGGTGATAAAGCAAAAACAGAGATTGCCATTAGAAACCTTCTTAGTAAACATTATTCTAATGCGCGCTTCTGGGGATTTGTTGACGGTATCGGTTGGTATGTTCGAAAAAAAGATTTGAGAAGAATGGTAGAAGCGTTTGAAGATGTATTTACTTTGGAAGAATCAGAACTTAGACGTTTCCAACAATCGCTAATTGCCGTTTTAAAATAACAGAATGTTAATAATCCCTCATGATTTATTCAAGGTGTACTATGGAAAAATTTATCAACAAAATCATTCATGGAGATTGTATTGAGGTAATACAGCAGATCCCTTCAGATAGTATTGATGTGACATTTGCCGATCCGCCTTTTAACCTCAAAAAGAAGTACGGGACTTATAAGGACGAAAAGGGTACGGAAGATTATCTCAGTTGGTGCAAACAGTGGATTCTTGAAATGGTAAGGATAACAAAACCGAGTGGGTCCATCTTCTTGCACAATATTCCAAAATGGCTGACATATTATGCAGGGTTCCTAAACGAAGTCGCAGATTTTCGGCACTGGATTGCATGGGACGCGCCAACAGCACCTATGGGAAAGACTTTGCAACCCTCACACTACGGCATTTTGTTTTATGCAAAAAATCAACGTGAAAATAAATTTTATGAAATTCGATATCCACATAAGCGGTGTCGGAAATGTGGATACTTGTTAAAAGACTACGGTGGAAAAAAGAAAATTCTACACCCTTTTGGACCGCTTGTCTCTGATATATGGTCGGATATTCACCGAATTCGTCATAATAAACATAGAGACCCACATCCATGCCAACTCCCAGTACATCTTTTAGAACGTCTTATATTGATGAGTACAGACGAAGGAGACGTGATCCTTGACCCGTTTATGGGAACTGGTACAACAGCTGTCGCAGCTGCAAGATTGGGAAGAAACGTCATCGGTATAGATATTGATCCTCAATATGTGGAAATCACACAACGGAAATTAGCGCAAGAATCTCCAAACTCTAAAATTGAGGATATCTGGGTAAGTTTTTATCTTGGTGAAATTGTTACAATTGTTGACAGAAACTGGGAAACGTTGAAGTCGTACTTTGTAATACCGGAGGACATGAGAGATATTGACTTTGAAAAAATCAAAACTAATGGTGGTGTTGTTGCAACGGTACCTCAGTCCCTTCAACTTCCATTGAATCTTAAGGAGGAAAACTGTGACTGCTATTGATTAAGGTGGATAAATTGATGGAATACCTTGTTATTTTTGAAAAAGGCGATACCAGTTATGGTGCTTATGTTCCCGACCTACCCGGATGTATTGCCGTCGGTAAAACAATGGATGAAGTTCGCAAACTAATCGCGGAAGCAATCGAATTTCATATTGAAGGACTACAATTAGCGGGTGAAGATGTTCCCAAATCTACCTCTAAATCACCCGTTTACAAAACCCCAGATGAAACATCCGCATACATTGAAGCACAAGTGCCTTTGTGATGTCAAAACAGATTGAAGGAATAAAGTTGCGCCTGCTATTATAGTAAAATCCGAAAATATGTTCACATTTCAATGAATAACAATCCCCATACACTCGCGCTGGCGAGGTTTCCTAACAAATGTCGTTCTAAACCATTTTCTTCTTCTACCTATTGGATTCCATCCGCGGACGAAGCACTTCTAACTCTTTGAGGAGCACACTACCCTGTTCAACCTGCGGCGCCTGCAGGTGTTCCGAGATTTCTCCGTTTGTCTCAACGATAAACCCCGCATCCTGTATCATCTGCAGCGTGCGTGATGCTTCCTTTCCCGTTGCATTGAGATAACCTTCCAAAAACATCGAATTTGCGGGGTAAAGTGCCATGACCTCCATACCTCGCAAATGGTGTTCTCTACCTGCAGCTACCCGTATTTCTGCTTGAGGGTTCAGAAATCTATATAGGCATAACACACGCAAACAGTAGTCTGGTGTTAAAGTGGTAGGCCCGTCCCACTGAGTTTCCGTGACGAATTCCGATAACTGTGTGCCATCAATCGGTAGAAAAAAATTGACCGGAATTGAGGCTACTTCCAATCTACGTAATTCCTTAGCAACCCTTATTAAGTCTCCGTTTTCTTCACCCATTCCAACAATCACACCAGAACAGCAGGCAAGTCCAACTGCTTGTGCAGCATGCAGAGTATCCATTCTATCCTGATAGGTATGCGTGCTACATATTTTGGGATAATGGGCTTCTGAAGTGTTGAGATTGTGGTTCAATCTGTCCAATCCTGCTTCTTTTAATGTGCGAGCAGCGGGTTCGTCAATCAAGCCAACGGATAGACACACTTCAATTGGGTATCGTGCTTTAACTGTTTGGATTAATTGTGCAAGTTGTGTGACTCGTTTAGGATTCGGTCCGCGTCCACTCATCACTATGCAGTAGCGATACGCGCCAGTCTGATAGGCGCGTTCTGCCTCAGCGAGAATCTCAGACTCCGGCTTTAAAGCATAAGTATCAATATCTGTCGTTGCAGTTTTTGCTTGCACGCAGTAGTGGCAATCCTCTGGACAATTACCGTTCTGCGCGTTATTAAGGATATGTAGTTGGACTCTGTTCTGAAAATATGTTTTGCGAACCTGATACGCAGCGTCTAACAACAGAAGCAATTCTACTTCCGAAGCGGACAATATCTCTTCGCAAGACGCATCCGAAAGCAATTCCCCTTGTAGACTTGTTGATGTCAATTCGCTGTAGAATGTTGGTTTCATTTTATCTTTTTAGTGTTGTTTGCTAAATTTCCCATGCAATATCTGTAGCATTAAAAACAGGTCCTTCGGTGCAAACGCGTTGATACTCAATCTGATTTGCATCAATACGGACAGGACAAACACAGCCAAGACATACTCCCATCGCGCATCCCATCCGATTCTCCATAGCAACTTGTGTTGGAACTTCAAACTCTGTTGTAATTTTTGTGACAGCGGCAAGCATGTCGTGTGGGCCGCAGGCATAAATTGTTGGATTGAGCAAATCATTTTTTCTGAGCATATCTGTTAGAATATCTGTAACAAATCCGTGATGTCCTACACTTCCGTTATCAGTAGCGATATGCACCGCAACACCTATTGCTTTCAAATCATCAACGCTCAACAGACGCCCCTGATGTTGTGCGCCTACCAATCCGATTGTCTGTATATCGCGTGTGCGCAAAGCAATTGCAAGTAACATCAGAGAGGCGATACCCGCACCTCCACCAACTAAAATTGCTGGTTCAGGATTGTCTGCTATATCAAACGTATTTCCAAGCGGTCCCAACACATGTAGCGATGTCCCCTTCGGCATCTCAGATAATCGTTGTGTCCCCTCACCGATAATTTGATAGAGCATCGTAATTTCGTGCCCATCAATTGTATAAACCGTAAACGGACGACGAAGTAAAAGTCCAGCACCGTTCGAAATCAAGACATGAATAAATTGTCCTGGCTGTGCATGCTGGGCAATATCAGAACACTCACAACGCAACAGGTAATGATCTTCCGCTACGTTCTCATTTGAAAGGATAGTGGTGTGAATATCGTAAGTGTTCATTAGAACAGTCATTTTGTATCAAACGCACAGTTTTGAATCGATACTAAAATCCAAATTTATGAGGCTTCGGAAACGGATTTACTTATTACAAACTTTCCTTTAATGTGCCTTAATTATACCACTGCTTGTAAGGGAAGACAAGAAAAACCTTGTGCTTAAAAAAATAAAACAGGCGTGTAATAAGATAACGCCTGTTTTAAATTTCGGAAGCCATTATTAATATAGTGAAACCTAAAAATAATTAGACACTTTCCTCCCACGGTAGGCGAGGTTTCCTAACCTCGCTGGTGCGGCGTGTCCGATTAATTCTAAGCCCACTATAAGAAGAAGAAACAGGATCTAATTTCCGTGTCCGGAGCATATAAGACATACCACGCCACAAACCCCATAGAATCCCAACAATAGGCCATAGCAAAAATCCGTACTCACCCCCAGGAGTTAAGACTAAGACAACTTTTTCTCGAACAGCAAGTGGTGTTCCTTTCCCCGCAAACTCGTGGATTTCACTAACAATCCCATAGAATTCAATCAAATCCCCTTCCATCCGCTGTTTCATTTCAGAATCTGCAAGTGTATTATAAACAGGACTTACCCAAATTTAGCGGAACAGGGATATTTTTTACGTCATAGGGACCCACTACCTAAAGGTAGGGGCTTGTGCTTCCTCGCGACTGCGGTTTTCGCTTAGCGTCCACCGTCTTATTGTCGCTC
>JAGWBU010000027.1:70914-74170 GCA_021295735.1 Candidatus Poribacteria bacterium
TGATGTCCATCACATTGTTAGCCGTGGACATCCCACAAGCTAAAGCATGGGGATTTGACGGGGGAGTGTTAAAAAGAAGTTATTGAGGCGTTTTTAACCCCTTAATTTCCCTTTTCGGTGGAATTTTGAACCTATTGCGTAAGTCCTAATCAGTTAATATTCGGTGTCCGTTAGCACCGTTACGACTAACAGACATCTAAAGTACCCGTTCAAAGTTTATGATTTTCTTTCGTCACGCTTTTTCTCTTCAGGTTTGGAAGGCTCATCTGTATCAGTTACCTTCTAAAAACTTCATGAAAGCTTCGCTCTTTTCGCGCTTTTCGCGGCTTTCTGAAGTAATTACCTTTCTAGCTTCCATAGTCTTTATAAGTCTCGCCCCAAACTTCTCCCGGAAAACGACCAAACGTTTGTGCCTCTCTGTACGTTTTTCCTCCGTAGTTGCAGAATCGGGCAGTTTTGACCTCATGATTTCGGGCAATTCTGCTATTATCTCCCTACCGAGTTGAAGCGCTACCTCCTTTTCTTTTGGATCGTCAATGCATTCTATGAGGGTCGGATCGTCTTCACATTCTTTAAGAAGACGTTGTAATTTATCTAACTCTTGTTGATGTAATACCTCAAATTCTTCAGCTTCCGCTGTCTTTTCAGATTCATCAGAAATCGGTTCAGGGTTCACAAGTACTTTTTTGGTACCCATTTTGGTTCTCCTTTCACCGCACATTCATGATAAATGTCGGTTGAATTCTTTCCAGTTAAACCGTTGTGCCCAACCGGAAATCGTTACCTGAGTAAGATTGAGTCTTTTGCTGATTTTAGCACAATTGTCCTTGAAACGTCAAAAACACAAGCATCAACTTTTGATGGGCTTACAAATACCTCGACTGATAACAGTAACAGACCATTTGAGTATACGGTTGCTATATCAAAAGAGCCTTTCAGTTCTTACATATACCCATAAAAATGTCAGCTGGGCACTTCGCTATGTGCTACAAGGGGTTATGTTGCTTCACTTAACTTCCTCTCCTTTTGCTATTCCACTTCACCCTGTAGGTATTTCATTGTCTCTTTTAAAGTCTCCTTTTTTGTATGCAAACTGGTTTTCTAAAGAATTCACATGTACGTGTTATCCAAACGGATAAGACAACCATACCTAAATAAATTTAACACCGACTAAAAATGTGTACAACTAAACAATATAGTGCAACTGCATGGAAATCCTCCGAATCATGCGGGTTGCTGTCACTTTTATGAATGATAACATTTCTACAAAAAAAAATCAAGAAAAAAATCCTATGGATGTTTTCAAAGTTCTTCAGAATACGGGAAATCCGCTATCCACCAGACGTTAAATCAAATTACAAAAGCGGAAGCCTATCGGAAATGAAGATGATTACATTTCTGTACCTTTCATGGATACATCTCTATCCCTTTCAGGACTTACGCACAAATGGTAGGCGCTTTTTGATGAAGATTAAAAAAATATTTCGGTAATTTCCTAACCATAGACATCTTGTTTTCTTGTGTGAGGTTCATTATCTTGTTGTCTGAATCACGGAAGGCGCAGAAGACGCGGAGAACGCGGAAAGAAGAATGTTTTCATAATCCAACCTGTTTATTTGTGAAGGTAAATATGGAAACACAATAGCATTTTCCGTGTTCTCTGTGTTTTCCGCGTTTTCCGCGATTCAGACAGAAAAAAGATCAAAAGGACCGAATTAATAAATTAATCTTCATGTAAACGCGCCGATAATTCTGAATTCTGCTAAAAATTACGCCATTTTAACCATAATTATTGCAAAAATCGCGAAAATTGCGTAAGTCCTGATAAAAAAGAAATGGCATCACTGGATAATACCATAAGATTCCCAGAAACACAAACACAATGAAGTAGACACAGATTATAAGAAGTGCTTTTTGCATGATTAATTCCCCTCACCTGTAAAGTTTCCGCCCTCTTGGAAACCTAAGATTTAACCTTGTCAGTTGTACAATATAAAGTGGACACTTTACGCTTTCATACTGACATCATCTCTGCGGATGTTACACCTACAAGTCAATTTGCCTCAAGTACTAATCAAACCGGATACGCCTAAAACAGTTTACATGTTGAAAATCTTTCAACAGGCGCAAATCCAAGCAATTCACGTGCCAATCTGATAAACTTGCGCCGTTAGCAACTTTAATCAATCTACATACGCCAATCAGGCAAAAAATGTATATTTCGCATTCTTAAAAATGCTTTTTTTGCTGAGTGCCTCAAAATTACATCTCTCTAAACTTGAATCAGCGTTCCGGCAATTTAATCACATTGCAAGCTACAAAAGGTAATAAAACGACTTTTGTTTCGACTTGACAAAGTTAACGCTTCTTTTTTGTATTTGTTACCATTTTGAGATAATATTCGACATTTGTATTTCTATGAAAATATAGTGAATTAGAAAGATATGGTAAGAACAATAATTATTGATACACTGTGAATCAAAGCCGAATGCGCTTTTTGGCATTCGCCATGATTTGTAGCGTTGATTTCTTGATTTGGTGTATTCTGCCAAAAAGCGCATTCGGCGTTGATTTGGATTTTCGCGCAGACAAAGCGCTTCTACAAAGAGGTCTTGCCAATGAGTGGCAACCAGCTAAAGTAAGGTAGGTGCGGTTTCCTAACCGCACCATAGACGTCAATTTAGGGGATAAATCCCGTCACAGATTGTAGGGCGGGGTCTCTGTGCCCCGCCATTGCTGATGTATTCAAACAACGGGCGGGCACAGAGACCCGCCTCTACAATCTGTGACGGTGTTGTTTGGGTTAAAATGTGTGAAACCTGAAATAAATCCTTAAATTGACACCTATGGTGCGGTTAGGAAACCGCAACCATAGGCGTCAATTTAAGAAATAACGCGTTTGTAGTCGCGCAATTCATTGCCAAATCAACGCAGCATGCGCCAAATCAAGAAATCAACGGTATGAATCATGGCGCCAAGCGCATTCGTCTTTAGTCATTCACCGGGTATGAATGCCTTATGGCATTCCCCGTGTGGCATGCTGCGCCTCGGACATTTATGGCGTGTTTAAAATCCACATAAGAACAAAATGTCCAAATAATTATGGGTTTCACTATAAATAATCTTGCTATAATTTTTTTTGCTTTTTTTCTTGACAATTTTTAACATTTTTTGTAAAATATCAGGACTTACGCAGTCTTGAAGATTATTGAAGGATTTGAGAGTTGATGTCGTAAATAATCGTCCAATAAGCTAT
>JAGWBU010000028.1:0-2895 GCA_021295735.1 Candidatus Poribacteria bacterium
GAATGCCTTTTGGCATTCCCCGGAGACCCGCCCCTACAATAGGAGTTGTGCGGATTTCTACAAAAACTTTACACACCCAACCTATTACCCGAGTTGCCTGCAACAACTATGTGTGATATACTCTAAACATCAAAAGCTTAACGTATTCGGTGAGACACATCAATGGCGCGAAGTAAATGGATAGATAATTTTGTATATCTAACTGTTTTGGTTTTTAGTTGGGTTTGCCGTATTCTCCCAAGAAAATGGGCGATGTGCCTCGGATGTGCTATTGGCAAACTCCTCTATCGGATTCTCAAAAAACGGAGACAGATTGCGCTCAATAACTTGCAGATAGCCTTTGGAGACGACTTAAAAGAAACACGTCGACAAGAAATTTGTAAGGCGAGTTTCATTAATTTTAGTAAGACAATAATTGAATTCATGCGATTCCCAAAATTCAATGCTGAGAATATCTGGGATGAAGTTGCCGTACATGGCAGAGAACACCTCAATGCAGCTTTGGAAAAAGAAAAAGGTGCAATCGTCTTTTTACCACATTTTGGGAATTGGGAACTGCTATCACTCGTTTATGGCGCACTCATTCCGAATCGGGCGAAAGCGATCGCTTTTCCGCTGAAAAACGCACGACTGAACGATTTAATTTGGCGATATCGGCAACTTTTGAGCTTAGAATTAATTCCGCGGAAAAACGCAATTCGTGCCACGCTACGGTCCCTAAAAAATAACGATGCTGTAGGGTTCTTCGCGGATCAGAATGCCGGAGATCAGGGTGTGTTCATAGATTTCTTCGGCAAACCGGCTTCTACAGCGAAAGGCCCCGTGTCTCTTGCACTCAAAACCAGCGCACCGATGCTTTTTTCACTGGATATCCGGCAACCGGATGACCGACATCACGTCTATATTTCTCCCCCGATCCATTTGGAATCCTCTGACGATTTTAAGCGAGATATTGAACTATATACTACACATTTGATAAAACAGTTGGAAAAATACATACATAAATATCCGGAGCAGTGGCTTTGGCTCCACAACCGATGGAAAACACAACCGAATCAGGAAGAAAATAGAAAAAATCGCTATTGAAAGACATTGAAACCCTTCGTGAAAAATTGAATTGCACTAATGTTGGAATTGTGGTAAAATGTAAAGAGATTATATGATACAAGAACTGTGAACCAAATTAACCGCAGTGGGGTACTGTCATGAAAAGATTTACTTTGTCCTTCATCGTTTTAGTTGTCGCTATTGGGATTCCTTTGCTACTCATACACTCCAGTGAAAAAGATGCAGCGAGCGATGATCCGCGAATAACGTTGCGGATGCTAAACCAAGCACTCGCGAAAGCTATCCAAACCGCCGAGGTAAATTACTACAAACCGGTAGACAGACACGCAATGTACCAAGGTGCAATTAAAGGCGCACTCGCTGCAGTCGGAGATCCCTACACCTACCTTCTATCCGAACGCGATCATCAACGTTCCGTAGAAAATCTATACAACGCGGAATTCGGAGGACTCGGTGTTAGTATTTACCCTGATCACCGCGGATTTATCAAAATTTCTAAACCGATGCCAGGTACCCCCGCAGAAACGGCTGAACTACAAGCTGGCGACTATATTACTAAAGTCAACGGAAAGCAAATTTATCTGGGTGAAAGAACGGGAATGACACTCGACGATGTCGTTGATTTACTTAGAGGCGCTGTGAATACAGATGTGACGCTTACCGTGCAGCGAAAATTCCTTGAACCGTTTGAGGTAAAACTTACTCGAGCCAAAATTTCGGTGCCGAGTGTTACATCAACCATGCTTGAAGACAAAATAGGTTACATTAGGATTACAAAATTTATTGGTACAGACCGGGCAGGCGGAACAGAAGAAGAATTTAACAAGGCACTCGCGGCACATAAACAAGCCGGAATGCAAGCATTGATTTTAGATTTGCGCAGCAACCAAGGTGGACTCCTTGACGCTGCGTATCATATTGCTGATGCATTTATCAGTGAGGGCGTTATCGTTTCTACCAAGGGACGGAGAAGCGAATTTGATGAGGAGTATCCTGCTCATTCTAACATCTTGTGCGCCCCTGAAATTCCGATTGTTGTACTCGTTGATGAATATAGCGCGAGTGCTTCCGAAATTGTTGCAGGTGCAATAAAAGATACTGGTCGTGGCATCTTAGTCGGCGAGAAAACCTACGGTAAAGGCGTTGTTCAAAAACGTTATCCATTAACGGGTATTGGTGCAATTTCACTCACTATTTCCTCATATTATACACCTAATGGGACATCAATTGATAAATCTGGTATTTCACCACAGGTTGCTGTTACAGAATTTAAACCCGATAGAATTGAACAAGTGATGCAACGGTTCGTTGTAGAAAAAAATGCCATTGAAAATTTCGTTACCGATTGGATTGAAGAAGAAATCAAACGTACTGGCGAAATACCTAAAGATTTTGGATTACTTGAAACAGAACTTCCGCAGTTTCGGGAAACACTCGCAAAAGATAGGTTACCGGTTAGCCTACGGTGGTTGACACTGCGTGCGGAACAACTGTTTAACCTCAACGTCGGCATTGAACGGGTTGTGAACTTAAAATATGACACACAACTACAGAAAGCAATTAGTATTATCAAAGCAGGAGAAGTTGGAGAAACTATTCAGCTATACCGTACCCTTAATCAGACGCTGAAGATTTTGGGACAAGAATTGCAAAACCTTGCGAACGCTCCTGGGGCATAAAAGTGAGAACTAATAGGTACGATTTATTGCTAAGGGTGGCGTATAATCGCGGAAGTTATTTACTTGAGAGGTGTGCATAAATAATTTCGATGTTAAATATGCGCTTAAAGGTAGTCCGCACACGCCGTGGGTTTCCGTCCACAAGTTC
>JAGWBU010000028.1:2976-10221 GCA_021295735.1 Candidatus Poribacteria bacterium
TTCTATAAATCAAGCGGCACCTGGCGTCTGTCCCTGTCTGTGTTGATGCGCCAAATATTTATGCACACCCCTCATTTACTTAAGCCATTGACACTGATTTATCCATACACACCTCTCATATCAACAAGGTAGGTACTTGGAACATAGATTTTCGGCAAACTTTGTGCCATTGGCAAAAAATTAATGAATCAGCAATCCTCGAACACCACCGAGGTTATCACCAAAAAAGCGATAATTGTTGGTTTAATCCTCGTCATCGTCAATGCGTACTGGGTCGGAATAGCCAGCGAACTCTGGTACGCAGTCTACACACTTGTTTCCCCTTTTTCTAATGCAGTTTTTACGTTGGTAGTGCTACTCGCGCTGAATGTTGTCCTGCGTAAAATCACACCTCGTCTCGCCTTTACTCCCGCCGAACTCTTATTAATCTACATCATGGTGACGATGGTCTCCACTATTTCTGGGCATGCAATGATGGCAATCCTGATGGGGACTTTGGCACATCCGTTCTGGTTTGCGAGTGCTGAAAATGAGTGGGCACAACTCTTTTTGCACCATATCCCTGAGTGGCTTACTGCACATGAATCCGAATGGTTAGCCGGTTATTATGAGGGGGAATCGAGCCTCTATTTGACGGAACATCTCCGTGTATGGGCGAAGCCAGTACTTATTTGGTCAAGTTTTATCTTTCTCCTCTATGGGTCATTGCTATGTTTAGGACTGCTGCTCCGAAAACAGTGGATGGAACGCGAAAAATTAAGCTTTCCATTAACGCAGCTGCCGTTGCAAATGACAACGAAGCGCAGTTTTTTCACTTCACGTTCGCTATGGATAGGGTTTGGTATTGCCGCATTGCTCCGCGTCATCGCGGGCTTGCATGATCTGTTTCCTGTGATCCCCGCTTTTCCGTCCAGTTACCGACTTGATACACACATAACAGAAAGACCTTGGAATGCTGTCGGTTATGTCTCTATGTCCTTCAACCTTGCCATTGTTGGATTGACCTATTTTATGCCGCTTGACCTTGCGTTTTCCACGTGGTTTTTCTTCTGGCTGACACGCGCAGAACGTGTGATTGCGAGTGCTGTAGGTTTGACGAATATTAGTAAACTTCACCTCAATGACCGTGCATCCGGGGCTTGGGTTGGTATTGCTGTGTTGACTCTATGGATGGGTAGGAGGCATCTCATCCGGTTTTTCAAACATGTCATAGGACTTGAACGGGGCGACGATAGCACCGAACCGTTATCTTATCGGACAACAGCAATTCTCACTATTCTCAGCGTGGGTGCAGTGTTTGCTTTTTGTTATCTTGCGGGAATGTCTTTATGGGTTATTGCTATATTTTACGCGTTATTTGTTGCGTTCGCCTTAGCAATCGGACGTGTTCGCGCTGAATTAGGACCACCCTATCATGAAGTAATCGGTATCAATCCACGCCAAATGATGGTGAACATATTTGGAACTCGCACTTTGGGCGCAGCAAACCTCACCGTAATGACATTTCTGTACGCTTTTAACCGCTGCAACCGTTCACATCCGATGCCGAACCAGATTGAATCGCTGCGAATTGGGGATCAGGCACGGATTCCCGGCAAGACCTTGCTTTTAAGCATGGCACTTGCAATTGGGGTTGGCGCAGTGGCTACGTTTTGGACATATTTGCATGTCGCTTACCACTACGGTGTGCTTGCAAGGTGTCAAGGGCATGTTGGTCATTTCGGATGGGAGAGTTTCAACCCACTCCAAAGTTGGTTACAGCATCCGAAGGAAGCAAATCTGGGTTCGATTGTATTTATGGGGGCAGGTTTCGGTTTTGTTTTCCTTCTCAATTTTCTGCGCACCCGTCTGCTATGGTGGACACTACATCCATCTGGATATGTCCTTTCCGGTGCTTCGTGGGGCGGTTTGATATACTTTTGGTTTCCTGTTATGGTGAGTTGGTTCATTAAGTTCATGATTCTAAGGTTTTCAGGCTGGCAAGCCTATCGCAGGGCAATTCCGTTTTTCCTCGGATTAGTTTTAGGCGATTTTGTGCCACGAAGTATACTGAGTTTAATTAGTTTTGTGATGAATTTCTATATGCCTTCTTCAGGAGCAGGGCATTCCCTTTAGTTCCAGAAGTATGCTATAATAGAAATTAGTCGTAGGTTGGGTAGAGCACAAGCGAATCCTAATGAGTTTTGACGTTCAAGTTGGGTAAAGTCTAAGGGGTCTACAAGCGTTAGCAAGCAGCCCATCGCCTTGCAGCCCGACATAGCGGAGTAAGGTATCTGAACCCAACGCAAAGCGATCAAGAAATCCGTTCACCCGGCTCCTCAACTCCTCCCCCTGACTGCCAAATTGATGCGTCTTCAACACATCCTGGCGCAACCACCGCCATAACTTCTCAATCGGGTTCAGCCACGGCGCATAAGCCGGCAGCCAAACAGGCTCAATCTGTGGCAACTCTGATAACGCTTCAAGCACATCCGGATGTTTGTGGATCGACCAATTGTCTTGAACAACGTAAAGTGTCTCTGCTTGCGGGTATACTTGTGTTAACTTCTGATACATTTCAATGACTTTCGCACGCCCGACAACGTAATTGTCAAGATAACACACCTGACCTGTCATCGTATTCAGCGCACCAATGACGCGCCATTGCGCATTATTGGTGCCACCACACCCGGCGACCGGCACTTCCGTAGGTGCGGCTTGCATCCAAACCCGCCCTGCCTTCGGCCACCGTCTATATCCCATTTCATCAAGAAACACAACCAAGTGGCTGTCAGGCGCACGTGCTGTTTGCCTCAAGCAATCACAGAGGTGATAGACTTTCTTGGCGGACGCAGCATCCGGGCTATACTGCTGCACACGCCCAGAGCGAATACGCAAACCACACCGAGAAAGGCACGCGATGCACACCGCTGAGTGTGTAGGGCGCTAACCAATCAAGACTTTCACGAAGCCTACGAAGCGTCCAACGACTCGGCGCAAGCGTATCCGCAAAACCTTTGGCACTTTTTCCGCCACTTCACCAGGGGATTGGCGCAAGCGTTCGATCAGCTCTTCTTTTTTTGAAAACCGATGTCTCGCACCACCATGTCGCCGCCGGATTAACCCATCAAAGCCTTCATCAGCATATATATTCAACCAGTTGTAGACAGTATCAGGCTTGCGGCGTTTGAGCAACCCAGAGGTCGCAACGCAGTGTGCAGAAACACCCTCGGCTATTTTCAATAGAGCAGCGGCTTTCTCTCTGACATCGGGGTGTTAGTGATGATCTCTATGTTCAATGAGTTTTTGTTTTTCTCCTTCTGTAAGAACGAGTTCGCGTCGTTTTGGCATGGTGCACTCCTTATTTGCTGGATAACACCATCATAACATTACCCTTTTTGATTGTCAAATTTCATTAGGTGTTAATTTAAGGATTTATTTCAGATTGGACGCTATTAAATACAACCTACAAACCTCACCCTTATTGTAGGGCGGGTCCCTGTGCCCGCCCGTTGCTTGACATGTTCCTGACACATGGCGGAGTACAGGGACCCGCCCTACGATGTGAACCGGATTGCATGCCTTAAATTGACACCTATGGGGTAGAGCGCAGCGAAACCCAACCTACGACTTGCGATTTCTAACCTAAAGGATATACCTACTCAAATCCTGATCCTTAACGATTTCTGCCAATTCACCTCTGACATAATCGGCATCAATAGTAATGCTCTTTTTCTTAAGATCGGGTGCGTCAAAAAACAGGTTCTCAAACAGTTTTTCCATGATGGTGTGTAGACGACGTGCGCCGATATCTTCCACAGATTCGTTAACCTGAAAAGCGAGCGCAGCGATTTCGTCAATCGCATCTTCAGTAATATCTGCTTCTATCCCCTCCGTTTGGAGGAGTGCTGTATATTGCTTGACCAAAGCGTTTTTCGGTTCTGTCAAAATAGACTGAAAGTCGCTTTTATTTAGACTTTTGAGTTCAACGCGGATAGGAAACCTCCCCTGAAGTTCAGGAATGAGGTCTGATGGATTAGAGACATGAAAAGCCCCCGCAGCGATGAACAAAATGTGGTGTGTGCGCACCGCACCGTATTTCGTCGCGACGGTGCTTCCTTCAATGATTGGTAGGATATCGCGTTGTACACCTTCGCGTGATACGTCCGGGCCCTGCCGAGATTCTCGTCCTGCGATTTTATCAATTTCGTCCAAGAAGACGATCCCAGAATTTTCAACACGTTCGATCGCATCACTAATGACAGTATCCATGTCGATTAATTTTTCTGCTTCCTCTTGCATCAAGATTTGTCGTGCTTCGGAAACAGGCACCCGCCGTTTCTTCGTCTGATTCGGGAGGATGTTGCTGAACATATCTTTGAAGTTGATGTCCATCTCCTCAATGCCACCGGGCGAAAATATTTCAACGAACGGCATACTCCGACTTTTCATGTTAATTTCAACAGGTCTATCTTCAAATTTGCCTTCCTTTAACTGCTGCCGTAACTTTTCACGCGTCTTGAGGTGCCGTTCTCGTTGTTTTTCTAAAGCTTCGTTTTGTTCATCAGTTGTTTCTAAGTCAAACGGCAATTGGATTTCATCTTCATCTTCGTCAATATCAATTTCCTCTATGTCCATGTCTTCGTCTGCATCAAATTCATCAGTCGGTTTGCTACGAGCCTGGCTTTTTAATGCCCGCGGCATCGGTAATAAACAGTCTAACAAGCGTTCTTCGGCTAATTCTAATGCTGCTTCTTCAACAGTGGTAGTCTGTTCTGCTTTTACTCTGCTGACTGAGAGTTCTGTAAGATCGCGGATCATTGATTCAACATCGCGACCAACATAACCGATTTCAGTATACTTTGAAGCTTCGACTTTAATGAAAGGCGCATCAACAAGGCGCGCAAGCCTACGCGCTATTTCTGTTTTACCGACACCCGTTGAGCCAATCATGATGATATTTTTCGGTGAAACTTCATCTTGCATATCGTCTGCAAGCATCTGTCGGCGTGCGCGATTACGCAGCGCAATAGCAACGCTCCGTTTTGCCTCAAACTGCCCGATAATGTACTTATCAAGCTCTTCAACAATTTGCCGGGGGGTTAGCGCGTCTGCTAAGATTTTCGTTTCAACAGTTGATTTCTCCAATGTAACCTCCTAAAAAGGTGGTAGACACACGTCTCTGTGCCTTAACCAAAATAACAGAAATTTTGAGTGTACTATTCTTCAGTCTCAATTGATTCAATTTCAATCTGTGCGTTCGTGTAGATGCAGATTTCACTCGTAATTTTTAATGCTTCAGCGACAACTTCGGAGGCGGTTAGTTTTGAGTATTTGAGTAATGCTCTGGAAGCAGAGAGCGCTATAGACCCACCCGAACCGATAGCAAGGATGTCATCGTCAGGAATGATGAGATCACCGTTGCCGGAAATCAGGTAGCTATCGTTTTCATTGATCGCTATCATCAAGGCATCTGTCCGTCTAAGAATGCGATCACTTCGCCAATCTCTTGCGAGTTCCACCGAAGCTTTCTGCAGGTTACCACGGTACTGTTCTAATTTTTTCTCTAAATTTTCATAGAGAGTGAGCGCGTCCGAAGCAGACCCCGCGAACCCTATAAGCACACGATCCTGATAAATCTTGCGAATTTTCCTGGCACTGTGTTTGATTGCAGTGTTTCCCAATGTGACCTGACCGTCTCCACCAATAGCGATTTGTCCATTTCGGCGCACCGCCAATATCGTTGTTGAACGCATACTTTTCTTTTCAAGTAAGTTATACATGTTTTTTCCTAATGCTAACGAATCCTTTCATGCCAGATTTTCTAAAGAGACTGAGCTTACACCCGCGCGCCTAATCTGTGATTTGTCAAACGTTAATTATCCTGCTTCTTGCTTTTTATATACGCCAAAAGATGAGAAAACTCAAAAACATCACTATTCCCATGAAGAGACCACACCGTATCCCAGCTATCAACGCATGTTGCTTACGGTGAAAGTAGTAAGGACATAAGGTGTAGGTAAGCAAAAATGTAATTGGGATAAAGATAGGAACGGTTGCAATGTGTGGAATATTATCAACACGCAAAGCGTTCCATTCCCATAACTCTTTTCCAAGTCCGTAGATAGCGATGCTTCCAACCGCCGCAACAATTCCTGTTATCCCTGAAGCAACAAAATGGGGTAAGCCAAGCATCTGAAGCCGATGGTAACAATAAACTGCTAACGTTGCCAAAACAACCCAAGTTATTATCAAAGCAATCGGTGTTGTCACATTCCCCAAAAAATCTGGGCTTCGGTAGACAATAAACCGCACTTTTCTTGAAAATAACCAGTCCATCGGCAGGTATGTTACTATGGCTGCGACTCCAAATAAAACACTATGGAATAGCAGTTGAGACGATTCATCCTCTGTGATATTTCTATTTAATTGAATGAGATAACCAAACCATCCGATTGCAATCAGCAGGTTTGGGTAAAGCCTCCAGATAGCACCGATTCCTAACACTCTGATCGGCAATAGAAACAGTAATAAGAACGTTAAAAATGTGGTAAAGGCTACAGTAAGTACGGCTCTATCTGTCTTGATACTCATTTCGTTCCTTTAATCGCGCAATATGAGACGTGTAACTTTATTGAAAGTTTATTATTTTCGGTGTTAAGACCCCGTTGCTTTAGCGCATGGTTATTTAGTTTTGGGCATTTTACCTGTTTTTTAGCTGAAAAGTCGCGACCGGGAGGTCGCTCCTACAAGAAGAGGCGCAATGAATTGCGCGACTACAAACGCCGCTAACCTTAAGAAAATGTCCAGGTATTTTTAGATTTTACTATAATTTGGGCATTTTACTTGTTTTTGCTGAAAAGTCGCGACCGGGAGGTCACTCCTAAAAATAGCGACTTTTTACCCTCCTAATCCCTCTTATTAAGGGGGAATGCGTCTGTCCTGATTATATTTTGTGAAAAAATTCAAAAAAGTTGTTGCACAAAAAATGCACAAAGTGTATGATACCTTATAGATATTAGAAATTCACGGTATATGCGGATTTTTAATGTCGGAGGTGCTTTTTAGATGCACCGACAGTGTTAACCCACTGCCGATGCGAAGCACTGCCAGGAACAGTCTGACAGCGCTGGTATCTATTTTAGCATAGACCTTCTGAAGTGTCAATGCACTTTAGAGACCAGCGACCTCTACAGGGATAGTTAAAACTTATAGATACCTAATCAACGGTATGAATGCTATTTAGGCATTCCCCGCCTATTTCTG
>JAGWBU010000028.1:10333-11147 GCA_021295735.1 Candidatus Poribacteria bacterium
TTGTGTACGTGAACGAAGCATCCGATCGGAATGTTTACAGCGTGGACAAAAACCGATTTGTCCAAACCCAAATCCAACGCTACCTTGCACACTGGAAACAACGAATAGCAGGGATAACAACAAGCTTAGACAGGAGGATCATTAGATGAATCGCAAAATGTATTGGGGCATCGCAGCCCTAATTGTTGTCCTGATTGCTGCTGGTGGCTTTATCTATTGGCAGTGGTCACAAGTCGCGCAGCTCAAAGAACAACTTGCACAAGACGAGAAAATGCTTGAAGAAAAGGATAAACTGGTCGCAGAGAATAACCTGCCTCCGCGAAAGAGGGCTACAAATGGGTCCCGCATGGTGACCATTTTCATCAAGTGCGAATAGACGCACCTGATGTGTGGCAAGAGGGAGCGCACGTGCCTATTGCTGGGGGGCATTTTGACTTTTCAGTTAAATTGCCTACAGATGCTGAACTGCCAAAGTATAGTGGAGATGAACTCACAAAGCTTGTGTATGAAGCTAACAGTGAACTTTCGAAGGCTCAAAGGAAATATGAGACACAAAGTCGCTCATTAGTGGAAGCAGCAGGGGCAGTAGATATGAGTACGAGATCAGGTGTTGTAAAGTGGCGGGATTTACTCAAGCAAGAAAGGGAATTAGGCAGAGTTTATCGCCTTCGACGTGCTGAACGGAATGAACGAATACGTCGTATTCAACAATATATAGACACTTTAGAATAGGAGTTAATTGAGGGTGTTTCATAAATCGCTATTTTTTATCGAAAGACAGTTTTGATATAGGTAACATTTCGCGTGGGTAACC
>JAGWBU010000028.1:11169-18385 GCA_021295735.1 Candidatus Poribacteria bacterium
AAAGGTGGAAACGGACGCCAGATTTCGCAGCGGTAAAGGTTTATGCGCCCCCGTGATTGACAAGAGTTTGCTCAACAAAAATATGTTAATTCACGACTGCAGCGCAAGTAAATTGAAGCAACCTAACTAAATCAATGCAAATGCGCGGTAGGCAATTGGTGGTCTCTATCATGCTATAATGTAAGAAAAACCTAAAACTAATAAGTGGTGATTATACATCTTCCAGCAGTAATTCTGGATGTCTATTTCTGTGGGAGGATCTGTTCTTTCAATTCTGTAATCTGATCGCGTAACGTCGCTGCGAGTTCAAATTCAAGGTCTATAGCAGCCTTGTGCATCTGACGGGTTAAGTCATCAATAAGTGCATCAATATCTTCTTCAACGCTGTCCTTTTCAATCACAGGAACGAGTTTCTGAGATTTCTGAGATTTCTCAGATTTTTTCGTTCTGTATTCCTCTGTCGATTCTGAGATAAGCTGTTCAATTGCTTTCTGAATCGTAGCAGGTGTGATGTCGTTTTCCTCATTATATTTTAATTGTATATCGCGTCTGCGTTGTGTCTCTGCCATTGCATCTGCCATTGCATCAGTGATAGTATCACCGTATAGCAGGACTTCACCATCAACGTTACGTGCAGCGCGTCCTGATGTTTGAACTAACGAGGTAACGGATCGGAGAAAGCCAGGACGATCCGCATCCAAAATCGCAACGAGTGAAACTTCTGGCAGGTCAAGCCCCTCACGCAGTAGGTTGATACCGATGAGTACATCAAATTCACCTTCGCGGAGTTGGCGCAAAATTCGGGCACGGTCAAATACATCAATTTCAGAATGCATGTAGTTCGCTTGAATACCAGCCTCGATAAAGTATTCACTTAAATCTTCTGCCATCCGTTTTGTAAGGGTTGTAACAAGTACTCGTTGTTTATGTTCTACGCGTTCCCGAATTTTGCCGATGAGATGGTCAATTTGTCCACGAACTGGATAAACACTAATTTGGGGATCAATTAATCCAGTCGGACGGATGATCTGTTCAACGATTTGTCCACCACCTTTTTCTTCTATCTCATATTTGCCGGGTGTAGCCGAAACAAAGATGACTTGCTTGAGGTATGCTTCTACCTCCTCAAATTGGAGCGGACGGTTGTCCAATGCTGAAGGTAAACGAAATCCATACTCAACCAGCGTAAGTTTTCTTGCACGGTCGCCACGGTACATCCCTTTTAATTGAGGAATTGTTACGTGCGATTCATCAATGAACAACATGAAATCCTCAGGGAAATAGTTTAGGAGGCAGTATGGTGGTTCTCCCGGTTGTAATCCTGATAGGTGGCGTGAGTAGTTTTCAATACCTGAACAGTAGCCTACTTCGCGAAGCATCTCCAAATCAAAGCGTGTACGTTGTTCAACGCGTTGCGCTTCCAGCAATTTATTTTCTTTTTCAAATGTGGCAATCCGTTCGTGGAGTTCGAGTTCAATGTTTATGAGTGCTTCTTCAAATATATCGGCATCCGTCATAAAATGTTTAGCAGGATAGATTTCCAGAGAGTCCTGTTTTCCCAAGATTTCACCGGTAGTCGTGTCAATTTCGCAAATTCTATCGATTTCGTCGCCGAACAGTTCAATCCGATAAGCACTTTCGCTATAGGCAGGGAACACCTCTATCACATCGCCACGAACACGGAATGTCCCTTGCCAAAAATCAACATCGTTGCGGACATACTGAATATCTACCAAAGCGCGCAGGAATTCATCGCGTCGGATAGTTTTCCCGACTTCTAAATCAACTTTTTGCCCTTCAAATTCCCGAGGTGATCCGAGACCGTATAGACATGAAACACTGGCAACAATAATAACATCACGTCGTGACATTAAGGATGCTGTTGATGCAAGCCGCATCCGTGTAATCTCTTCGTTAATCCGCACATCTTTCTCAATAAACGTGTCTGTAGAGGGGATATACGCCTCAGGTTGATAGTATTCGTAATCACTAACAAAATAATGGACGGCATTGTGTGGAAAAAAAGATTTGAACTCATTGTAAAGTTGTGCGGAGAGCGTCTTATTTGGAGAGATAACAAGTGTAGGACGTTGGATGTTCTGGATCACATTCGCCATTGTGTAAGTCTTACCCGACCCAGTAACGCCCAATAGCGTTTGTGCTCTATCACCGCGAACAATTCCGTTGGTCAATTTGTCAATCGCTTGCGGTTGATCGCCCTGCGGATCGAATTCTGAAACTAACTCAAATGGCTTTGATGGTATTTCTGGATTTACATTAATAGGAGAAATTGTAGGTCGTGCGTCAAAATGCTCTCTCATTTTTGTTCCTTAACACAATCTGGGTGAGTAATCGTGGGTTCGTATTCTGCCTAACTTGCCTTGAAGTTACGTCTTTTAGTATAACATGTTTTACGTAAAATTTGTAGGAGAGAGTCTATAGTTTATGGAATGCAAAATTGTCAAATAATGTAAAACACCTAATGAATTTTGACGTTCAAGTTGGGTATTCGTAGGGCGAGGTGCCCTCGCCCGATGGACGATTAGCAAGTCCAGATGGGATGGGAGATCCGCCTCCTACACCTGCCCTTACAGATTTTGTTTGTCAAATTTCATTAGGTAGAAAACGTGAATCCAACAATATACTTACAAAGTTAGGTTTCGCTTGTGCTCTACCCAACCTACAAATTAATGTTGATCGCAGATTCTTGTAGGTTCTTGTCCCTTAATAAAAGGTTCGTTGCTAATGTTTTCCGGGGGACACTTGTCTTTATTTCTCAGCAAACCTGTTGTTTTATCAATTTCCCAGAATTCAATTCCATCAGGTAACGGGAACTCTTTCTCGGGCCCGCGGGCAGCATCTTTTATGAAGCGTGCCCAAATGGGTAATGCTGCTTCCGCACCTTCTTCATTGTAGTTTTTTAGATTGCGTCCCTGTCTATCAAGTCCAACCCAAATACCTACAACGAGATCTGCTGTATAGCCTACGAACCAAGCATCTACGTTATCATTCGTAGTGCCTGTTTTTCCTGCAATTGGTCGAGTTATCTGATAATCATGATATTTTGAAACTGCACGTATACCTGTCCCATTATTAATCACACTTTGCAAAAACGAGGTAATCTGGTACGCGACCTTTTCATCTAATACGCGGGTTTGATCTGGCTGATAGTCTTTAGGTGGGTAAATTGCTACACCATTTTGATCAGTTACATGGTGAATGTAACTTGGTTCTACTTTAATACCGCGATTGGCAAAGATTCCATACGCGGATGTTAATTCAAGTACAGTCACACCGGATGCCCCTAAAGTAAACGCAGGTTTTTTAGGATTCAAAGGTGTTGAAATTCCCATCTCTTTGGCGAATTTCACAATTCGGACAATCCCTTCTCTATAGCCATCCTCATTTTCAGGGGTCTCCCAAGCTGCTTTTGCTGTTGGAACGTTAATAGATTTTGAGAGTGTATTCCTTGCTGTGACAGGTCCATAGTGCTTACCCTCAATATAGTTGTCCACTGTCCACCATTGTCCAGGAACGTGTTGGATAGTCCATGGTTCATCAACGATAATTGATGCGGGGGTTATTAGGAAAGGCTCCTGCATCAGTGCGGCGAAGACGATCGGTTTGAATGCTGACCCTGGTTGGCGTTTTGAATTTCCTATTGCCCGGTTCAGGAAATTAATCTCTTTTCCGGCAATATGATAGTCGCGTCCCCCTACCATTGCTTTAACATCTCCGGTTCGCGGTTCAAAAGCAATAAGAGCAGCCTGCAAGTAATTTTTTATAGAATCAATACCCTGTGGATTATCCTTATTCGCATCGTAATTAGGCAGGTGTCTACCGTACAATCCATCCAAATATCGCAAGTGGTTAGCAACAGCATCTACCGCCACAGATTGCATTGACATATCTATTGTGGTGTAGACTTTCAACCCATCGTTATATAAACTATTCTGAAGTTTAGGAATTTTTTCAAGTTCTGACTTAATGTGGTCTACAAAGTGTCCCGCAGTAATCCGGTTCTCTTTAACAGAAGAATTTGATACCTCTTGAATTTGTATAGGTTTATTCCGGTTTTCATCATATTCTTTTCCTATGATCAACCCTTGATCATACATAGCTCTAAGCACTAAATTACGACGCTTTTTAGCATTTTCAGGATTTTTAATTGGTGAATAAAGTGTTGTCCCTTTTGGAATTGCTGCGAGCAAAGCACATTCATGGTATTCCAGTTCAGACACTTCTTTGCCAAAGAAAGCCATAGCAGCTTTTTGGACACCGTATAGTTGTTGACCTCCAAATCTCCCGAAGTCAATATAGTTGAGATAGCCTTCCAGAATTTGAGATTTTGATAACTGCTTTTCGATTCTGAAAGCGAGTAAGACTTCACGAGTTTTTCTGGCAGGAGTCCGTTCCTTTCCTAAGTAGATATTGCGAGTTAACTGTTGTGTTAACGTGCTTGTTGCGCCAATTCGATCACCGCCTCTAAGAGAATCTTTGATCGCCCCAACGAGTCGGATAATATCAATCCCAGAATGTTGATAAAATCGTCGGTCCTCAATTGCAATAAATGCATCAACAAGTTTTCTTGGCATTTCGTCCAGTGGTATAATTTTGCGTGTTGTTCCCTCTTCATCTCCAGAAAATTCAGCAATTAGTTCAGGTTCAAGGAAAAAATTACGGATTAAGTTGCCTTCCTCGTTGTGAATAGATTTAATTTTTCCCTTTTTTATAGAAAGATTAAGGCGTTTTGCTTCAGTATCTTCTTCCATATACGGGTAATCAAATTGGCGAAGAAATATCTGAATAGTGCCATTCTGTTCCCCCTTTTTCCCTTTCAGTTGCGGTAAATATTCACCAGGATAGTTGATGCCTGTACTACCGGATGAAATTTCTTCGTACTCCAAGCGCTGTAGTTTATCTATTAAAAAGACGGCGGTATCTTGGAGCTGCACTTCGCAAATTGATGAGTATACCTCAAGGTGTTGTCGCCACGTTTGTCTATCTTGTTTATATTCCAATTTTTCAAGATCAAGCGCTGCTACATCTTCCCAACACCCGAGCATAAATCCACCCGCAACACCTATTCCGAAACAGATAACAAAAAATGCAAGCAGAAAACAGACGAAGATGATGCTTAATATTACTTGCCAGCAATTAAACAAAAAGCGGAGCATATCTTTCTCCAATATGTAGCGTTTTTATCCTAACGCAAGTTTAATAATAATAATAATATCCAAAGGTAGATATAAATTGGGTAGAGCGTAACAAAACCCATAGGCGTCAATTTAGCGATGATTTTCTTGTGGGAGCGCTTTGTAAGCGCGATTTTTGTATATTGTATCAGGGTTAGAAACCCGCAGCATGCCAAACGCGCATGCTGCGTTGATTCACTCCCACAAGAGGATATATCTTAAATTGACAAGTATAGGTAGAGCGTAGCAAAACCTAACAACTCAACCATTGTAGTGTGAAAATAGTTAGATTTCACGTTGTTCTACCTAATCTACGACTCACATTTGAAAAAATTGTCCAAACTTTAGTAAGATTAACAATATACCTTTGATCGGAGTGCTTACAAATTACAACCCACAACGATTTACTCTAAGGTGTTCGATCTAAATCTGCTTTTCTAACCCGTTTAATGGTGCACCCGATAGCACGCGTTTTTTTCTTTTTATCCGGTATAGGTTTTCCTTCTAATATCAGATTCAACATATTCTTGAGATAATGGGTTTCAGGTGTTTTCCGACTATCGTCAATTGCCCCTCTATATCGAAGTATATTCTTCGCATCTATTAAGAAAACCTCCGGTGTTCTACGTGCTTGAAAATAGTCTGCAAGTTCGTTATCTGGATCCTTGAGAATAGGAAAATCAAAGTTGTGTTTCTTACGATATTTTTTAATTTCTTCGATCGTTTCATGTTTATTGGAATGGATACCTACAAATTGGACTTTTTTTTCTTTGTAATCCTTAACCAGTGTATTAATGCGCTCAATATAATCATCCAAGCCTGGACATTGGGTTGCAAGAAACACCAACACAACTGCTTTTTTCTCTTCACGTAGCTTCTTCAAAGAGTGTGTCTCATTTTCTGTGTCCTTGAGACTCCACTCCTTGACTTTCTCATCAATTTTGACAGGATTTTCTGTATCCTTTTCTGCTGCTAACGTGCAAGCGGTAAGGGCAAGTGTGAATATAAGTCCAAAACTTACAAGGAACTTGCGCATCTGAATGTCTCCTTATGTTAAAACGATGTAAAATCAATTTCGTTTATAACCCATGCATCCCAAATATCGAATTCATTTCCTTAGGATTTCACGGATGACAGGAAATCGCTCAATTCATGCAGATGAGAGAGTTGGACATCTACGACGGATAGGTCAGGACATTCTTTTTGCTGATTTCCAACCATCCAGGCAGTCCACATCCCGACCTTCTTTGCACCTACCATATCTGCTTTATAACTATCACCTACATAGATAGCTTCTGATGGCACAACATTCAGTTCGGATAAAGCGGCTTCAAAAATGCGTTGATCTGGCTTTGCTATGCCGAATACTGTTGAATCGATGATGACATCAAGCAATGGTGTGAGTTGGTATTCATCACACCATCCGCGCGTATTACCGAAGTTATTACTTATGACACCAAGTTTATAACTCCCATGCAGTGTTTTGAGCCATTGAAGGTTTTCTGATAGCCTCAGGGAGACTCCTTTGCAGAACCATTCCACATATTCGTCTTTCAATTGATGACTCAAGTCAAGCCGTTTAAAAATACCCGCACCGATTGCATCGGCAGTTTCTCGCAATGTGCAATTTGCCGCTTCACTATTTGCAACCGCGCCGACAGGCAACATTGAACCTTCTTGATAAGACCACTCAATAGAAGCGTCACCGAGTGCAAATTCTGTTATTGTAGCTTGATCTGCTACATCAAATTCCTCACGTGTGATTTCAGGATGATGTTTTTGGATAAACTGATATGTTCGTTCTAACCAGTGGGTGCCGTTCCCATCTAAAGTGCCACCAAAATCAAAAATTAATGCTCGGATCATTTGTATTCGTTATACCTCTTCTAAAATTTATGTCTATTCGTTCGGATTTTTCTAATTTAACCTAAGTTGCCACCTATGTAGCACAAACTTTATGAAGATTAATTTTTTAATTCGGTAATTTCTTGTTAGGTATATTCTGAATATGTCAAACGCTC
>JAGWBU010000028.1:18504-41176 GCA_021295735.1 Candidatus Poribacteria bacterium
AAAGTTTGCGCTACGATATTTCACGAATAATGAACTGTTCTCTATTAAAAATGGCGTCTGTGTGTCTAAAATCTTATAGATAGCAACTTGGGTTAATTTAACTGAAGAGTGTGCATAAATATTTCAATGTCATACTATGTGCTTAAAGGTAGTAGGCACATGCCGTGGGTTTCCGTCCACAAGTTAAAAAGCATAAAATGAATTGTGCGACTATAAACGGCATTTCTATAAATCAAGAGTCTCTAAAGGCTGTTTCTGCCTGTATTGCTGCGCAAAATAATTATGCACACCCCTCATTTAACTTTGTTACTAATGCTTTTATAACCTCAGTTGTGTTTATTTTCTGCATGCACAAGTGCGGTGTATCCTGTCGATGGCATGTGCGTTTATAACACGGTCTACACGATACAGGTTTCTCAATGACGGTATGTCCTGTGCCATAAGGTTGGTGACGGTTTGGATCTGTTGGCCCAAAAAGTGCTACAGTCGGAGTTCTAACAGCAGCAGCTATGTGCATCGGACCACTATCACAAGTTAAACAGACTTCACAACGTTCTAACAGTGCGCCAAGCTCCAATATATCTGTTTTTCCTACAAGATCAATTGTAGATTCTGAATGCGGTAACTTTTCCACGAGTGCTTGTTCTGAAGTTGAACCAGTTAAAACTATTTTGACATTGGGAGCAACACTTGAAATTTGATTGATAACCTCAGCAAAATTACGCACGTCCCACTGTTTCGTCCGCCATGTTGTGCCTAAATTAACTACTATGAGCCGCTCATTAGAAGATACTCCTGCATTCTGAAGTCGTTTTTGAATAGATTCACGATCAGCATCTGTATGCCAGAATTCTAAATTGGTTGATAAGAGACTGCTGGTTGTGTCGCCTGAATTTGCATCAGGAACAGTATTTATATTTAGTAAATGTAGAACGCTTAAATAACGATTAACTTCGTGAAGATTGGTGTTATGTGGAGAAGATGCAGTGAGTAAAATACCCCGCCCCTTATAGTTTGATCCAACTCGGATTGGGACTCTTGCTATGAACGGCAGCAATGCGTTACGGAACGAGGTAGGATGTAAAACAACAGCGATATCAAAATTATTTCCCTTTATCTGACGCACCAATTGTATAAGTGATCGGTATTGACCATCGGTTTTTGTGTCAACAACATAGTTGTCAACATAAGGATTCGCTTTCATTAAGTCAACGACAAGTGGCCGCAACAGAACCGTCAGACAGGATTCAGGATACGCCTGCTTGAGCGCTCGCAAGGCAGGCGTAAGTAGCACCATATCACCAATCCAAGCACCTGTGTGACACACAAGAATTTTTTGCATTAAAAATAAAACGGATTTGACCAAGCCTTTTTACCTGTCTCATCCGTCACTTCAATTCTTACGTATTTCGTACTTTCAGAAACGGTATATGTTGCTTCTGTGAGGAGTTCACCATTTGATGGAAGGAACCGCCTACCACGGCTACGTTCGGCTTTAAAAACAATTGATTGTGCTTCTGAACACCTGACAGTCATCTTATTATCAGTAAGGTTAATATCCTCAATTTCTGGGCCGAGTGTTGAATAAAATGCACCTGTTCGGAGTGCCTCCATAATCTTATCAAGTGTCAATTCTTGTGCTTTTACCATTATCCATCCGTGAAAACAGTCGTGCTCTGTGCCGTGTGCATCGTCAGCTGCAATACCGTGTACCGGTCCACATTTGTCCAATAAGTCATCCCATGACTGCTCCGAAAAACCCTTGCCGATTCCCATACAGGTGTCGTTATAGACTTCAACAGCAAAGTAACCCCGCAACGGTAGATAGTCAGAAATTGTGTGTCCACACCAGTAAGGGTGGCATAAAACCGCTTCTCCGCCTTGCTCTTTTATGTCATCAATCACCGCATTCGGATGCATCTTTGCACAATTCACTGGTTCATGGATATTTATCGCAACAAAGTGGTATGTACCGCCTCCATAAGGATTTGATGGATGAACTTCGCTACCTGATATTGCCAAAAAGTCAGATGTGCTATAAGCCTGCACATCGTTAACTTTTCGATGATCTGTTAACACGAGGAAATCATAACCAGCGTCTTGGTATGCCGCGAAACGGTCTGGGATAGAAAGCTTACCATCAGATTCGGTGCTGTGACTATGTGTATTACCTCGGTACCATTGCCCCGTTTGCTGAAAAGGATTTATATTCATTGTGTACTCCTTGCATGTTGACATGATTTTCTGAATTGATAAGGGATACTGCTAAGTTAGATATATATTTTGAACGTTCAGAGTTCCAGCATCACACTACTCAATTTTAACATATTCAAAAACCTTTTGTCAATATGCGGTGTGTAAGGGGGTGTGTAAAGTTTTTGTAGAAATCCGCCCTACAGTGGAAAACGCCGCGTAATCATTGTAAATTGAACCTATGTAACCATATTCAGCGTCATTTAGTTGTCCGAATATTGTAGGATCGATCTCTGATGGCGACCTTCAACCTATTGGGACTACATTGTCGGGAATCGGAGTTCCCTCCTACTAAAATGGAAACCATGCTTGGATAGGATACGGAAATCTGATCAACGATGTTTAGCGCCAACAACCATCTGTATACGCCTCACGATCAAATAATTTCTGACGGAACGGTGTCGCTTGTTCTATCCATTCCTGGGGTATTTCTTGGGTGTAACGATGCGGAGGTCCCGCCTCTTTGAAAATATCTATAGCGAAGATACGATAAAGCTGCGAAGAGTCTACAGGTTTCGCTTCTACGCCGTGAAAAATGCGAGCGTCAATGTAGACCATACTGCCCGGTGGCAATTCAAGCCGTTTCTCTTCCAGTTTGCGTCCAGCTTCTTCGTCGAAGTCACCTGCAAGCATCCGTTCTGGTGTTGCCTCTTGCGTCGGTGCGACCTTGTGGCTGCCGGGTATAACTTTGAGATTCCGATCACCGCGCGTGAAACCGTTTGGATAGTACAGAATCTGGATGTAGTAATTGTCGCGTTCCGCGAGGTTGATCGGGTTCTCGTGCTTCCAATGGTGATGGTCCTGATGGAATTGAATCGGCCCGATCCCGCGGGGTGCGATGTTGAGTGCGGAGTGACAGAAGTGATACGCGTCACCGATCGTTGCGCTTATTAGTGCTGTAATAAAGGGATCGTCAATAAGTCTGTCGCTGTACTCACGCCGTTCATTCCATGGACGAATAAAATAGGCGCGTTCCTGTTTTTCACCGTTTTTCAACGTCTCAATGTACTGGCGCGTAGGTTCAAAATGCTGCGTTATCTCTTCAATCAAGCCTTCTCTTCCATCGTCAGTGAAAACATCTGGGTAAGCAATGTATCCATCGTTATGAAATGAATTAATGTCTTCCTGCGAGGGACCTGATAAGCGAAAAAGTGAATCAAGTTTATTTTTCATAAGTTAACCTCACATTCTGCTGTGCCCTTTCTGCTTAAACCTTTCCAACAATGCCGTTAACCGTTCCACAATCTCCGGACGGCTTGACCATAGGTTATCTGTTTCATACGGGTCGTCGAAAATATGATATAGCTGCCCTGGAGTGCCCGCCTCAGGAGCACTACCACGAGGTGGAGGCCACCCTCCTGAACCTTGTGTTTCCAGAATTAATTTCCATTCTCTGTGCCGTATAGAAAAAACACCATTACTGGAATGATGCACAATAGCCTCTCGTAGCGCTTTTTCCGTCTCTTCACCTAACAGTGCTGGTAAAATGTTACAACTATCCTGTCCAGCATCATCGGGAACATCCGTTCCAACAATTGTCGCACACGTCGCCATCAAATCAGTCAGACACACCAATTCATCGGTTGCAGTATTTGGTTCAATGACACCGGGCCACCTTGCGATTAATGGCTCACGATGTCCGCCTTCCCAAATATGCGCCTTATAGCCGCGCCAGTCTCCGCAAGATTTGTGGTCGTAAAGATGATACGGCATTGGGCTATTATCGCCCTGAATTCGGTCGCCGGGTAATGCGCCGTTGTCGCTTGTGACGAAAATCAGTGTATCGTCTGTTTTCCCTGTTCGGTCTAAAGCCTCCATTACCTGACCTACGATCCAATCCACTAACCAGACTAAATCGCCACGAGGGCCGGCATCACTCTGTCCGCGCGCGAATTCTGGCACGACTTCCTCAACACACGGTTCATGCGGTGCCGAGGGTGTCAAATAAAGAAAAAACGGCGCATCCGAATCGGCTTGTCCATCAATATATTCAACAGCTTTCTGCGCAATCATCGGGTCGGCATCTTTATGTTGCCAACTCGGAGCAGTCATACCCGGTCGACCTGTAAAATCTGGCACGCCACGGTATTCACTTGGAATTTCAACAAAAGCCTCATTTTCAATAAAGCCGTAAGGAGGTTGACATGTTGGGCAACCTGCGGTCCCATAGAAATAATCAAAACCAATATCAATTGGCCCGCCTGTCAACGGCGCGCGAAAATCAATATGTTCTTCCAACTCACGTTTTGCATTACCCCATGGTAACGGAGCATCAAAATCGTGATCGTATCCTGGTTTCGTTGAAAATCCGATTCCTAAGTGCCATTTACCGACACATGCAGTATTGTAACCTACATCTTTCAGCAAGCTTGCTACTGTCAAACGTTCTGTCTCAATTAAAGGAGGTTCGTAGCCGTAAAGCACACCGCGCTTTAGGCGACTCCGCCAGCAATATCTGCCTGTTAAGACACCGTATCGGGTGGGTGTACAGACTGCAGATGGGGAATGTGCATCGGTGAAGCGAATGCCTTCTTGCGCAAGTTGATCCATATTTGGGGTGGGAATTTTTGAATCAGGGTTGTAGCAGCCGACATCGCCGTAACCCATATCGTCTGCCATAATAAAAACGATATTTGGTAATTTTTGATTGTCCATAATACACCGATAGAGAATAGTGGTTATAAACCCTCCTATTTTAATTTCTCCTTTAATTCCGTGAGTTCTTTGTCAATTGATTCGTCTTCCGCGTAATTCGCAAATTCACGATGCAATTTGACGTCCTTAAATTCAATATCTACTTCGGAAGCTGCTTTTGCCAAAGCTGCAGCTTCACTTACGTTTTGTCCCATCTTCTTAAGCATCTCAAAAGCTTTATTGTCTTGCAGTTCAGACAATGTTTGTTGCAGATGTTCTTGGGCATCAACATTTCTGTGTTTTGCAATTACAACTTCTCTTTCTCGCTGTGTTTGCTGTGTTTTTTGCTGGAGTGTGTCAAGAAGTGTTGTGAGGTGTTCAACTGTCTTTTTTTGTTCTTCCCACTGTTCCTTGTATCGCCTTGCGATTTGTCTATATTCATTACGTTGTGCAAGGTCTTCACGTGCTAAATCATCTCGTTCCGCCTTAAGCGCGATGATGGCACGTTCTTCACACTTTTCTGCTTGTGCAATTGCTCCGTCATGGGCATTTTGAAACTGTTTTTCTATTCCGATGGAGGCGTCAACTTTCTGCTTTGCTTCTGAAAAACGATTTGTAATTTCCAGGATCACATCCTCTAATATCTTTTCCAAATCGGTTTCTTTATCTATTTTTTCATCTTCGGAGACAATTTCGATTTGAGGAGAGTCGAGTTTGATAACGACCGTTTTCGCAAGTTTATCACCCATTCGCTGTCTGCCTTTTCCTAAGGCGAATAACCAGTCAATAGGTTGAAATATGGCAGCAAAACGACGAACGAACGCATCTTTATAGTTTGCTTGTTCTCCATCCTTCAAACGGACTATTTTAAGAGATAATAATCTCTTTCCAAATCCTCCTCCATCTTCACGTCCGTCCATAAAAAAATAACCATACATCCACAATAAAATGCTTAGGACAAAGAAGGTAGTTGTGGCGGGATCATCGCCAAACATCATATATTCGTCAAAATCAGTGAAAATTACGGATTGTAAAAGTCCTATTAGCCATAATATAATTTGGCAGAACCCCAAGAAACCGATGTCCAGCAAAAACGCACCTAACCTTGCCCAACGAGATGCCAATTTAAACTTTTCTCCAGCGATCTTAACAATAGACATGATCCGTATTTCTCCATCTTATTAGAGTTTATTATTACCAAAGAAGGTGGTTAAATCTTGTTCTATGGTGGGTACTCCATTTAAGGAAAAATTACACTTGAGGTAGGTGACAGTTCTGTCTGATTTGAATCAAGATGAGACTTCTTAATCTGAATATTGGTAGATATTGAAATTAATTGGACACTCTACACCAGCGAGGTTTGGACACCTCGCCTACCGCGAAACGAAAGTTATTATTAATTTTCAGGATTGTTATGTCTATTGTAATTTCGCCTTTAATTCTGCTAAGTCGTTGTCAAGGGATGCTTCTTCAGCATAACCAGCAAATTCTTTGTTTAACTTTGTATCCCTAAGATCAATATCCACTTCGGACGCTGCCTTTGCCAATGTCGCAGCTTCACTTACATTTTGCTCCATTTGATTGAGCATTTCAAAAGCTGCACTATCTTGAACCTCTGTCAATGTTTCTTGCAGGTGTTGGTGTGCATCAACATTTCTGTGTTGTGCGATAACAATATCCCTTTTTCTTTCTGCTTCTTCAGTCTTCTGTTGCAATGTTTCAAGGAGCGTAGTGAGTTCTGCCACGACTTGCTTCTGTTCATCCCATTGTGCTTTATATCGGTTTGCTAGTTGGCGGTATTCGTTCCGTTGTGCGAGGTCTTCCCGTGCCAAATCTTCCCGTCCTGCCTGAATCGCTATAGTTGCGCGCTCCTCACACCGTTCCGCTTGGACAACTGCCCCTTCATAAGCGTTCTGAAACTGCTTTTCAATCCCAATAGAGGCATCAACCTTCTGTCTCGCCTCAGCCAAACGGTTTGTCATTTCAAGGATAGCATTTTCTAAAACTTTTTCGGGGTCTTTTTCAGTTTCAGTTTCGGCTTTGGCTGCGATTTCTTCAAGATAAGGCTCATATTTAACGACAACTGTTTCAGCGAACTTATCCCCCATCCGCTGCTTTTTACCACCGAGGGCAAAGAGGAGATCAAACGGCTGGAAAAAACCTGTGAACCGACGAACGAATGAATCCTTGAAGGAACACGGTTTACCATCTCTTAACCGAATAACTTGTAATGACAGTACCCTTTTGCCGAATCCTTGTCCGTTTTTGAATCCATCCATGAAAAGTAGCCCGGCACTCCATACTAAGAAATATAGCAACGGAAATAAAGGTAGCATAAAAGGACGTTGAAACATGAATAGCAATCCCAACAGGCTGACTATAATGGAAGAGCAAAAAGAGGTGGCAATTAGATCAAATAAGAGCGCGAACGTCCGAGCAGCTCGTGACGCCAATTTGAATTTTTTCCCTGCTATCTCAAGTAGTTTCATTGTGGGAAAGTTCCTTTATATTCAGAAAACCCGTTTGTTACTGAATTATGTTTGAGCAACATTTTTTCATAGAAGACTATTTACGGGTTTTCTCCATTATCCATTTATAATAGAGTCTTACAAAGTTAAAAGGATAGCCAAATTATGCAATTACAACGTGGGAACTGTTACTGCTACTTCGCGTCCACCTGCTTCTGAAGAATCGATGACTCCCTGAATGATAACGTTTGTGAGCAAAATCTCATAGGGATCAATAGGGGAAGGTTTACCCTCTCTGACTGCATCAATAAATGCACTATCTTCTTCATGAAATACACTTACCGATTTAAATTCCGTGTAGGTTTCATCATGGATCTCACCATCTTTGTCGCCATAAACACGCACACCATCTTGAGGACCACGGACTTCACCAATACCGATTCGTAATCCGGCTTTTTTGCCGAGAAAAATAGTGCCACCAAGCGAATCCATATTCATGCACCAACATGTTTTAAACACTAAGCGTGCGCCGTTGTCAAAAACAACCCATCCTACGCCGAAATCTTCAACTTCTGTCTCTTTGAGTGCGGCATTCCATGTATTGTGTAGGCTCAAATAATTTGAGGTAATACCAGAAACAGCAATAGGTTTGGGATGCCCCATTAGATAGAGTGCGGTATCCAATGCATAAACACCTATGTCTGCAGATGCGCCTAAACCGGCTGTCGCTTTACGAATAAAACTGCCACCGGGATTTCCGCGCCTCCGATCTGCTACGGTTTCAGCGTAGTATATCTCACCAAGTGTGCCAGCGTCAACAATCTCTTTTGCTTTGATGACTTGTGGGGAATAACGGAGTTTGAGTCCAATCATCAGAATTTTGTCATTTTCTACTGAGGCGCGCCACATAGCTGCTGCACCATCTAACGTAGCCTCCATCGGCTTTTCGCAGAAAACGTGTTTACCTGCGTTTAACGCTGCAACAGTCGGTGCTGCATGTACGCCTGTAGGGGTACAAACATACACTGCTTCAATTTCGTCCATTTTGAGCATTTCGTTGTAGTCAGTAAATGTATTTTTAATTCCCCACCGTTCTTTCGCGCGTTCCAAATTTGCCGGAACCAAGTCAGATGCTGCGATAATTTCAGCACCTTTAATCTCAGCAAGCGTTCCGCAATGTGCTTGCGCAATACCACCTGCCCCAATTAAACCTAATTTGACTTTTCTCATAGTCATCTCCTCATCATAGATTTGTTCTATAGATTTTATCTTATTTTTCTGTTAGAAGTCAAGTGAATTTCTGACACAGAAATGTGAAAATGCTGATATATTCTGTTTCAGAGAGGCGATACCACATCAAAACATACATCCTCTCGAAAATTTCTTGATATGCAAAGTGGATTCTGGTAAAATATCTGCAGATTAACAACACGCTACTATGGTACACGCTATTCGGACATTGATACCGCTGATTGTGTAGCGAATCCGTAAGAAACATGTAACCGTAGTCACCTATGCGTGAAACATTATCTGGAGAAGAAGAGGTATGACAGCAAACGCAATAACGCTCTTTCGTCTCTTTTTAACCTTTATTGTCATTGCTATCTTCAGACAGCATACTTACATAGATATTGCGTGCATTGTAACCATCCTTATTATTTTTATACTTGATTCGGTAGATGGTATTGTTGCTCGTAAACAGAACCAAACCTCTACATTCGGTGCTGTTTTTGATATTGCTGCTGACAGGATTGTTGAAAATGTATTCTGGATTTACTTTGCGTTTATTACTGACTTCATCCCGTTTTGGATGCCTATTGCAGTGGTGACGCGCGGAATTCTAACTGACGGTATCCGTGGTATTGCGCTTACAGATGGAAAAACTCCTTTTGAAATGATGACCATACCTTGGACGCGTGCATTGACAAGTTCTCGTTTTTCGCGATTTTTGTCCGGCTTATCTAAGGTACTCGTCTTCACATTTCTCCCTGCTCTCCCAGTCCTCAAAAACACTGCGCTCAACATTACAATTATAAATACCTTTGAAACAACGTGTCTCATAATCGCATATATTGCTGTTTCAATCTGTCTGATTCGCGGATTTCCAGTGCTTGTTGATGGGTGGAAGTACATTAGAAGGTAGTGCACAGTAGATTCAACCAAGTAAGAAAATTCGAATACAGAAATCTGGAAAAGATAACCAATTGGCGTAATCCTACCTGTATTAGTTTTTAAGCAGATTTTAAGAAAGTGTGGAGTGAATATGAAAGCAGCCCAATTTTACGGTGGAAAAGATATTAGGGTTGAAACAGTCCGAGACCCAACCCCTGATGCTGAACAGGTATTGGTGCAGGTGGAAGCAGCTGGTATATGTGGAAGTGATTTGCACGGTTATCACCATCAACCGGACAAGCCTTTGTCACCTCGCATCGGTGGGCATGAATTAGCAGGACAAATTGTTGACATCGGCAAAGATGTTACCGAACGTAAAGCAGGAGAACGGGTCGCAATTGAACCCATTAGTCCATGCAACAATTGCCCAGAATGTTACAATGGCTACTACAACATCTGCGCAAATTTACGGCACGCTGGTGGCGGTTTTGCAGAGTTTATGGTTGCACGCACAGCAAATGCATACACCCTTCCTGATACCGTCTCTGTTGAAGGCGGTGCGTTGGCAGAGGTATATGCTGTTGCGGTGCATGCTGTTAATAGAGCAATGGTATCCCCTGGGGACCGCGTTGCTATTATTGGCAGCGGTCCGGTTGGTTTGACAATTGCGCAAGTAGCGGATATTGCGGGGGCGACCTCCATTGCAGTTTTAGGAAAACCAGATACACCTATACAGATTGCTAATGAGACGGTTGGCGCAGTACCTATTAATGTAGATAAGGTTAATGCTGTGGAAGCCATCATGGATTGGAGCAACGGGCGCGGTGCTGATGTCATTTTTGAAGCGGTCGGTGGCAAGGCAAATACGTTGGAACAAGCTACGCAGATTGCAGCAAAAAGGGGACGTGTCTGTATGGTCGGTGGACATGGCGCACCTCTCACTTTTTCGGAGCGGTTTGCTCGCAGCCGTGAACTGACGATAATATGGTCATTTTGTTATGGCAGGCGCGGCGGTAAAACTGAGTTTCAAATTGCTATCGATCTGCTCGCTGCTGGTAAACTTGATCCTACCCCGTTGGTCACACACCGGTTCAATTTGGACGAGATTACGCAAGCCTTTGCTGTCGCAGCGGGGCGTGACGAACACGGATCCGTAAAAGTTCTCGTAACGCCTAACAATTAACGGAGAAAAAAATGGATATTCTTAAATCACTTGTTTTTGTCGGAACAGAAGGTATTTATCACGACCATGCGGGGAATGGACAGTATTTAACAACGATGCTCAATGACAGCGATGGTATTGAAGCCGATTTCTCACGAAACTACAATGTACTTGCTGATGGTCTTGGAACATATAGCACTGTGCTTTTCTATACCGATATTGGTGAACTTACAGAGGAACAAGAGAAGGGGTTGCTCAACTATATCCAATCAGGTGGTGGTTTTTTTGGACTGCATACCGCAGCTGCTTCCTTCCGAGAATCTGAAGGGTACCACGGTATGCTTAACGGATTTTTTAACGGGCATAGTCCGTATATGGATTTCACAGTTAATGTAAGCGACTCTGAGCACCCTATTTCCACAGGGCTAACTGATTTTGAGGTGACAGATGAACTCTACTATCTGAAACACAATCCTGATACTTCACACCATCTAATGCACGCGTATGATAATACAAAAGATGAAACCCACGTTATGGCGTTCCATCATAAGTATGGCGATGGTAGAGTGTTTTATTTTGCGTTAGGACACGATCTGGCTGTACTTGAAAACCCGAGTTTTCAAGAGGTTATACGTAGGGGTGTTTTGTGGGTAGGAAATAGGCTTTAGAACCGCTAACAATACTTGCACTTACAAAGCGCGCCTACCTCAGGTGTCTGTACATTTTTCGAATTCGCTATAAATGGACGTTAGGTTGCTGCGTAAGTATTTCATCAGCAACAGCAATATCTCTATGAATCTGTTGTACTAAAGCGCGCATATTCGAGAATTTGCGTTCACTACGAATCTTTTCAATAAAGAATATCTCAATAATTTCGCCATATATGACTTCATCAAAATTAAAAAAGTGACTCTCTATCTGGAATTTTGTCCCATTAAAGGTGGGTCGGATTCCGATGTTCACCACACCATTTAACCAACGATCCCTCAATTTTGCCCGAATAGCGTAAACACCGTTGGGCGGACAAAGTTGCTCACCGTGTTCAATATTCGCAGTTGGGAAACCGAGTTCTCTACCGCGCCCGTCACCGCGTATGATAGTGCCGCTCAACGAATAGATTCTTCCTAACAACTGTGATGCTAAACCGAGATCGCCCCTTGCAATTGCTTGTCGGATGCGCGTACTATGCACCGGTAAACCATTTAACTCAGTCGGTGGAACAACAGTAACACCAAATTCAGATTTGTGTCCTATAGATTCCAGCAGCTCTGCATTCCCTTCCCGATCTTTTCCAAATTGGCAAGCATAACCAACAACTACATGTTTGGCACGACATATATCAAGCAAAACACTATTGACAAAGGTATCTGGGGACATTGATGCGATCTGTTCATTGAAGTTAACAAAAATTGCAATGTCTATTCCGAGTTGTTTGAGGACTTCAATGCGTTTTGGCAAACACATTAAAACGGGTGGGCATTTTTCTGGTGCAAGGAACACCAAAGGATGTGGATAGAACCCGAAGAGAACACTTACAAGATCATCGTCATCAGCACGTGTCCGAACTGTTTTGAGAACATCTTGGTGACCAATATGTAATCCGTCAAATACTCCGAATGTAACCACCGCGTCTTGTGTTGATTCAGGTATGGATTCCAAGTTATAATAGGTTTGCAAAATTTTTTTCTCCACTAATTGTTACTTCCTCAGTAATACACTTTGCGGAGTAGTTGTAGTGCTGTTAAAGATGAACACTGAAATTAACAATTATTTTGAATATGCCGTTTTGCACTTGCCACGAGTTTTTTAATAGCAGCAGCACATGGCAGATTGATACGGCATCCTGAAGCCCGTTCATGACCGCCGCCGTTGAATTCCGCCGCGAGTGCAGCAACATCAACACGACCTTCACTGCGTAGACTTATCTTTGTAGTACCATCCGGCAGTTCGCAAACACAAATAGCAACATCAACACTTTCAATCGCTTGAATCTGATTGACAAAACCTTCCAAATCATCCAATGTTGTTTTAGTTTCATTTAACATTGATTGGGTAACCAAAACCCAGGCTATTTTTCCGTCAGCAGTAAGTTCTAAGGTCCGCAAGGTTTCGCCCAACAAGTGGATCTTCTCTAATGACACATGTTCATAGACGTAGCGGTAAACTTCATCTGGTTCAAAATCCCCGATCTCTATCAAATCTGCTGCTATTCGATGTGTCTCTGGTGTTGCATTGCTATAGCGAAAACACCCAGTATCAAACATTAGCCCAGTATATAGACACAATGCAGATGCTTCATCAATCTGTATTTGTGTGGACTTAATAAACTTATAAATAATCTCTGCCGTTGACGAAGCAGTGGGAATAATAATATTGTGGTCTCCGAAAGCCTCCGCAGTAATATGATGATCAATATTTACAACAGCATGTGTTGGAATCAAACGTTTGCTGAGGAAAGTTCCAATCCGTTCTCGTGAACTTGCATCTAAGACAACTAATATTTCTGGGCGAAAGTCTGTAGATGCTTTAGCATTCTCAATGTTATCCCTATATGGTAGAAACTGGTACTTTTTCGGAACCAAATCTGTATTAAAGATTCTTACGGTTTTCCCTAATTTCTTCAAAAATAGGAATAGTGCTAATTCGGAACCGATTGCGTCTCCATCCGGATTAACGTGTGTAGAAATTGCAAACGTCTGATATTGTTCAAATAGGGTAAGGAGTGCGCGAAAAGTATCCATCTCAGCTAATAAATATCTTGTGTTGATTTTTCTGGCACTTCTTCTTCAGTCTCAAGTTCTCTGAGAAGTCCATCTATTTTCATAATATGGTCAACCGAATCGTCTAAACTAAACCGAAGTTCCGGTGAATATCTGAGTGCTAAGCGTCGGCTAATTTCACGTCTGATAAACCCTGCAGCGCTTTTAAGTCCTGCCAAGGATGCTTCCTTTTGTTCTGAATCGCCGATAACACTCACTTTCACATCAACATATTTGAGGTCAGAGGACACTTCTACATGTGTGACGGTACAAAAGGCGACACGTGGGTCTTTCACAACCCGTTGAATAACCTCACCCAACTCCCTGTGAATAAGCGCACCGACTCTGTCCTGTCTTCTATTTTCTAACATGTTTGCTGACCTCCCGTGCACCAAGTACATCTCTGTTTAAAAGAAAAATTCTGTCTCATAATCAACTAAAACTACGGATGAATTTTCCTCAATAAACTTAACGCTCTGTGCTAATACTTTATTTACAAATTTTACGTCATTCGCAACTGAAACTGCGGCTAAAACAGCAGATTGATGTATATCTTGTGCTTCTATTTCAGCAATTGCGAGATTAAATCGGTTTTTGAGTCGCGCAATTATACTTTTGATTACTCTGCGTTTTTCCTTAAGGGATTGGCTCTCTGGTAGATATAACTTTATTTTGCAAACACCGATGTGCATTTCTATTGTCTATTTTCTGAAGTGGTATGTTGTTGTTAACTCGCGCGTTTAGTCGTAAAAATAAACCTTCTACATACCCTACATTATCCTTCCAGATCACAACCGATGAAATTTCTGTTTTGAAGGTGCGCTGCTGTCATCACAGAAAACGATCCTGCGGCTGGATCAATTACATAATCACCCTCATTCGTGACAGCAGCAATAAGTTCTGCTTGCAAATTCAGCGGTTTTTGATGGGGATGGTCTTTTGTTTCTTTTTGTTCATGCCAAACGTCAGGGATGTTATGTATTTTCCAAACTCCTTTTGCTCTTTTCGGCTGCTTTTGAAGAACAACACAGTACTCGCTCACCCGTCTTGTTCTATACCCCATCCCGATCCTTCCTTTATCCCAGACAATTAAATCCACAACTTCTAACTGCGTTCCATCAAACCAATTTTTAAAACCTTGGCAAAGATGGAACTTGTCGATCCATAAAAACAGATGTCCAGACGAGATAAGAACATTGTTAATCCCCTGAATCAATTGCCCAATAATTTCTTCGTTCATTTGCATCAATGAATTTCTGCGTTTTTCTCGGCTTTTTCCTTCATTGCCGTAATTCATTTTGTCAAGCACGCCCCTATACTGTGGATCAAGGAACGCTACGGGTACCGATTCATTTGGCAGGTGATATAAGAACTTCAAGCCATCCATCTTTAACCTTGAATTCGGTTCAAGGAAATCAGGTAAGATGATGGGAGGGACTTGTAATTCCCGCTCAGTCGAAAAAACATTGTTTTTAGACATGTCAAATGTTTCAGGAGTAAGTTTGATATTCTTATTGATCTATTTTGGAATTGTCAATCCTTAAAAACGCTTGAAATGTACTTTAGGATACGAATAAAAAAAGATTTTAATAGGACGCGAAACCATCACCTTAATTGTGGATTGCAGATATTTTGGATGAGAGCAACAATGGCAAACCGTTATAGCGTGCAATTTTCGTTTCAACAAAGGTTATGTGTAAAAATGTTGAAATCAAATTCATGTGAATGGTAGCGGCGTGCTCAAACCAATCTTTTCTGTATTACGTTAGTTTCAGAGAGTCCGAGCCACTTGTTCGTGGACGTAACATTCTAACACATCCCCAACTTTTATGTCATCAAATTCATCAATGCCGATTCCGCATTCATAATTGGCTTGTACTTCGTTGACGTTGTCTTTAAAACGTCTGAGTGAGTCGACTTTACCTTCGTAAATCAATCGGTTTTCACGTAGCACGCGAAGAGGTTGGTTAAATGTAATCCTGCCCCAATTGACATAACTTCCAGCAACTAATCCGATGCGAGGCACCTTAAAGATTTCTCTCACTTCTGCCCGTCCAATAATTACTTCCCTAACCTCTGGGTCTAACAAGCCTTCCATTGCTGCGCGGATATCAGAGATGATGTCATAAATAACCGTATAGGTGCGAACATCAATCCCTTCTGCTTCCGTCGCTTTGACTGCTTCTGTGGTTGGGTGAACGTTAAATCCAACAACAATCGCATCAGACGCAGAAGCGAGTAGGATATCGGTCTCAGTGATGCCGCCAGTGGCTTCGTGAATAATATTAATTTTCACCTCTCCCGTGCTCAATTTTAACAAAGATTCCGAAATGGCTTGGACTGAACCTTGCACATCACCCTTAACAATGACATTCAATTCCTTGATATCGCCTTCTTGAATCTGTTGGAATAGGTCATCAAGGCTCACGTGGCTATGTGTGCCAAGTTTGGATATGCGGTGTTTGTCTTGTCGTTCTTCGCTAATGGCACGAGCATCCCGTTCCGATTCGACAGCATAAAATAAGTTTCCTGCTTCCGGCACTCCGGTAAACCCAAGTACTTCGACAGGTGTAGATGGACCGGCATTCTTAATCCGTTTACCGTCATCACTCATCATTGCTCGCACTCTTCCGGAGTAGCGTCCAGAAACGAACGCATCGCCAACTTTCAGAGTACCGCTCTGTACTAAAACGGTCGCAACTGCTCCACGACCTTTATCAACTTGAGCCTCAATAACGACTCCGCGGGCAGACTTATTCGGATTGGCTTTTAATTCCAAAAGAGCGGCTTCAAGGAGTAGCATTTCTAACAACAACTCTATACCTGTTCCTTCTATTGCCGACACTTCTACACATATCGTTTGACCACCCCAATCTTCTGGGACCAATTCGTTTTCAACCAACTGCTGTTTAACAAAGTCAGCACGAGCACCAGGCACATCAATTTTGTTAATGGCAACAACAATAGGGACTTGTGCTGCTTTGGCGTGATTAATTGCCTCAATTGTCTGTGGCATTACGCCATCATCGGCAGCAACTATAAGAACAACGATATCTGTTGCCTGCGCGCCACGTGCTCGCATTGCTGTGAATGCTGCGTGTCCGGGCGTATCAAGAAACACTATGTTCCCATTTTCTAATTCAACATGGTACGCGCCGATATGTTGTGTTATATTTCCCGCTTCGGATTCGCTCACGTTTGATTCACGGATAGAATCTAAAAGTGAAGTTTTGCCGTGGTCAACGTGTCCCATAATTGTGATAACAGGTGCACGCGCGACTAACGATTCGAGAGGATCCTCCTCATCTAACAGAAGTTTTTCTTCTAATGTCTTCTCCTGCACAGCTTCAAAACCGAAGTGCTCCCCTAAAATTAACAAAGTTTGGTAATCTAAACTTTGGTTAATTGATGCTATCACCTTTAATTTCATCAACTGCATAATCAATTGCGTTGATTGTAAATTCAGTATTGAGGCTAACGTGCCGACTGTTACACCTTCCTGAACCTTCAAAGGAGCATCGGCGGGCTCTTCTGCTTTTTCTTCTGTTTCAGGTGTTATATCAATTTCCTTTTTGGGCGCTATATCAACTTCTTTTTTAGGTGTTATGTCAACTTCTTCCTCAGGTGTTACATTAACTTCTTTTTCTTGATCTGGGCTTATTTCTTGCTGAGGATCTAACTCGGATTCAACTAACATAATTGTTTCCGGATCCAAAGTACTCATGTGATTTTTAACGGGAACGCCTACTTCTTCCAATATTTCAATAAGTTCCTTACTACTTAATCCGCGGCGTTTCGCTAATTCATAAACCCGTACATTTTGACTCGGTGTTGTTTTTTGGTTAGTTTCAGCAGCTTGCTGTTTTCGTTTCCTCATCGGCGATTATCTCCTTATCAAGGAGTGCCTGTTTGAATTCGGTAATAACCGATCCTGACAGTTGCACTCTTAGCAATGCGTTTATCCGCTTAGGCAATTTAAAAGCATTCTCAATGCAAGACTTAGAATAACAGACGTAAGCACCACGTCCGGGAAGTTTTTTTAACGCTTCCATCTCTAATACTCCGCCTTTGCGACACACAAAACGGATTAATGTTTTCTGTGGAAATTTTCTATGGCACCCAATACAGGTACGAATAGGTGCTTTAATTTTTTTCATTGATTGACTGTGGAACAGATCACTTCAAACCATTTAGGTAGTAGCAACCCATAACATATAGGTTGCACGTTTGTCAATTCTCTTCAGATTCAGAAGATGCTTCTGAATCAGGTTCAATAACGGTTTCTGACGCATCAGTAACGGTTTCTGACTCAACAGTATCCTCCGAACTAACCTCCTCTGAGGCTAGCTCAATAGCAGCGTCAGCGGTCATATCTTCTACTTCCGCATCTGCCAACGAAGTATCTACTTCCGCATCCTCACTCACATTTTCTTTAAATAATGTTTCCAATGTGACAGGTGATTCGGATTCACTTTTTATGTCAATGTTCCACCCTGTCAATTTTGCGGCAAGCCTTGCATTCTGTCCCCGTCTACCTATCGCGAGAGACAATTGGTCATCTGGAACTACGACGTTCGCACTCATGTCTTCCTCGTTGAGCTCAATCTGGCGAACACCATCTGCAGGTTTTAAAGCGTTAGTGATAAGAACTCGTGCATCCTCGTTCCATTCAAGGATATCAATCTTTTCGTTTTTAAGTTCGCGAACAATAGTCTGTACTCGCGCGCCTCTGACACCTACACATGTCCCTACAGCGTCAATCCCCTCTTCGTTTGCAGTGACAGCAACTTTGGCACGGTAACCCGGGTCCCGGGCAACTGCCATCACGCGAACTTGTCCCTCATAAACTTCTGGCACCTCCTGTTCAAATAGCATCGCGATGAGGTCAGGGTGTGTTCGTGATACAACAACTTGCTCCCCAGTTAAGGTGTTTTTCACCTCTAAGATCAGACACCGCAAGGAGTCGCCTCGATTATACCGATGAGATGGTGGTATCTGGCTTGCTGGTAAAAGTGCCTCTGTCCGCAAGACATCTGTCCGCTCCAAATCAACAATGGCATTCTGTTTATCATATCGTTGTAAGTACCCAACGACAACTTCCCCTTCACGTCCCTCAAATTCCCTATAAACCAGTTCACGTTCGGCTTCTCTAAGTTTGCCAAGCAGAATTTGGCGTCCTAATTGTGCTTGAATCCGACCAAACTCATCAGGGTTAATTTCAACTTCCAGAGTATTGCCGATCTCTACATTTGGATCAAGTTTTTGTGCTTCCTCAATCGGAATCTCTGTTGAAAAATCCTTCATAATATCAACAACCTTCTTCGGGACGTGACATCTTATCTCTTCCGTGTCAAGCTGAATATCTATTGACACCTTAGCTTCTGGGCCGTAGTGTCGCAATGCAATAACACGCAATGCTTCCTCAATTGCCTTGACAAAAACATCCTCTGGTAAATCAGTGTGTCCCATCATTTGCCGAATAGACTGTTGTAGACTTTCTCTTCTTTCTTGTGTTTTGTGTTTCATATTACTCCTGCATAGCGAGGTCTGTAAAGTCATATTGCCTCAACTAATCACCAGATCAGTTGAATATATGCTTTGCAAACCTGCGAAATTTCAATGTGGACGGTTTTACCCGATGTTTGTTCTAAAACGACACATCCGTCAGCGACATTTACCACTTGTCCTTGCACTTCAAACGCTTGCCCACTTTGCGAAGCGGCTTCAATTTGAACGGTTCTGCCAAGATTTCGCTGGAAATCCGCCGCTGTTGTTAACGGACGGTCAATCCCAGGTGAAGCGATTTCAAACTGTTTGTACTCAGCTAATATCTGGTGAACTTCTAAAATCGGGCGAACAGCGTTGTCTACTACTTTGCAATCGGATACCGAAAGCCCTCCCTGTTTGTGAATCAACAACCGTAGTATCCGATTTTTACGGTTCCCGGCTGTTTCTACAGCGACCAATTCAAACCCATCTGCATGAAGAAGTGGTGTTAGCATTTCTGCGACGGTAGTTTCAATTCCTTCTGCCATTTTTACCTTCTATAAAATAAAAAACGCGATTGTTCTCGGTTGTTGAGAGTCCTCGCGGTTCTTCGTTAGCAATTTACCAATTCCCTTTCAAGTGGGAACAGACAACTGCTTTTACTACTGCATCAGCATCAGTAGTATCTAAATTTGACTTGCAAACCTTCTAAATTGGCATTTTACCACTTTCCTTTTTGGGAATCAAGTCAAATTCAAGATTCACACGAATGTGTTTAAAAAAACCTAAAAACTTCACCGCATAGGTCCTTCTTAATGAAAAAGGTTGCACTTTAAGACGTTCCTGATTTTAAAAGTTTAACTTATCTACAAACTTTTGTCAAGATTTATTTTATGCAGGATGTGTAAAATTCTGTAACAAAGGCTTTTTACTTTTCAACGGCACATGTTATACTATTTATTATGAGTATGTTTCGCGAACATTGGATCGGTGGATTGACTGCTTATAGCACCTTCTTCGTGGTTTCGCTTGCAGCAACAATCTCCGTTTCAATCTTTTACGGATTACCATTCGACTGGAATCCAACTATTTCGATGGACTCTCTCGGAATCCTTGGGTGTTTTGCCGTCGCTTTGCTATTCGGATTGTGGCCTGACGTAGATATTAAGAGCAGGAGCCAACAAATTTTTTATACCGTCCTGTTTGTGCTGAACGCTTCGCTTATCCTCTTTCTGCAAAGGTATTTAGAAGCAGCGCTTTTAGGATTATTTGCAATGCTCCCAATTCTTAGTAGGCATCGAGGATGGACACACTCAAAAATTACTATGATTCTGCTGCCGAGCCTGTTTCTGGTGATTCCGATCTATGTAGAGTACCCGAATTGGGGAACGGGGTGGAAAGAACCTTCCGAATTTTTTGATTCGTTGGTAACGTGGGAGAGTCTTCCCGATACCTTGCGAAGTGGTCTTGCATTCTATTTGGCTGGTTTGATTGGATATGCGTCACATCTCTATCTTGATGGTATTTTATTCCGCTCACGCAAAGCACAGCAACGGAAAGCACGGACGAACCTATGAATAAGGCAACATTCAACACCAAAGAATTACGTGACAATCCTTTGATACAAGCACTTCACGTTTTTGCTAAAGAGAAAGGGGTTCAACTCTACCTTGTAGGCGGTAGTGTGCGGGACTTGTTGCTAAATCGACCAACGACAGATTTTGATTTTACGTTGGAATCGGGTACCATTGAATTTGCTAAAATGTTCGCTGACAGTATCCGTGCTTCCTTCATTCCACTTGAGGAAGAACCGCCTACCGCACGTGTAATAGTTAAAACGCCACAATCTACACCGACAGAATTGAGTATAGATTTCGCACAATTTAGAGCCGCAACTCTTACCGATGATCTGCGTTTACGCGACCTCACAATCAACGCAATGGCAATTTCGCTTGAATCGGTGATGGAATCAAATCATCCTGAAGTAATTGATCCATGTAACGGAAGAAACGATTTAACAATACGCCAACTCCGTTTTTCGAGTGAACAGGTTATACGCGATGATCCACTGCGTTTAATGCGAATTTATCGATTCGCAGCACAGTTAGATTTTGAAATATCTCAAAAATCCGTTGAATTCGTTCAAAAGCATAAGCATCTATTGCCACGAGTTTCGAAAGAACGGCTTCGCGACGAATTTATGAAAATACTTAATGTTGAAAAAGCAACGCCCTATTTGCAGCAAATTCTTGAGATTGGTTTATTAGTCCACATTTTTCCGAACGTAAAACAGACGCCTACCTTATGGTACACGTTGGAAAACTATGCGGACAATCCGATTCCTGAACCTCTTTTTCCGTATAAGAATGAGATTAACAAATATCTCAGTGAAGAATTAGGTTTGTATGCTAACCGTCGATCATTGATTAAACTCTGTCTACTTTTTCAGGGAAATCTTGAAGAAATCGGAAAATCGCTTCGGCTCAGTCGAAAAGCAGTGCAGTTTATGCAATGTCTTGTTACAGGACATCAACAAATTGTAGACAGAAAATTGACAAAGAAACAGATAATTGATTTTTTAAGAACTTCTACCTCCGATTGGTGGGGTGTACTTCTGTACTCTGCGGCGAAGCATCGGATGCCGTTAGAAGCACAAAGAAAAATTGTGGAAATCTATTACGAACATTTTTTACCTATTCTCAAACAGGGACGCCTCATCACGGGGAGAGATCTGATTCAGAAGTATCATTTGAAGAAAGGGAAAGAAATTGGGATGCTGTTAAAGCAAATTGAGGAACGGCAATTTTACGGTGAGATTAGGACGCGCGCGGAAGCATTTGCTGCTGTGGAAGCATTAATTCTTAAGTAGGGTAAATCTTATAGGTGTCAATTTTAAGGATAGATGCTCTTGTAGGAGGGCTTTGTCCGCCCGATTTCTGATTTGTCGGCGTTGAAAACGCCTTGCACAAGAAAAACCGAATTCAGAAACCTATCTGTTTTTAGGTGTTGAACCTAATTTACACGCTAAATTGACACCTAATGCAAATCCCTATAATCTGGTTGACGTCTACGCAGAAATTTCGGAATGAGAGAAACCAGAACGATAAGGACGCCTGCAATAGATAGATAAACTAAGGTTTTATCCAAATTGCCTTCCCCACTGACAAGCGCACCACCGATTTGAACGTACGCTATAGTCCCAGGTAACATAAAAATTGCTGAAACGAGCGCGTATGTGGAAAACTTAATTTTGGTCAAACCGTAAGCATAGTTTTGTAAATTAAAGGGGAAGATCGGGACTAACCGCGTGAACATAAGAATGCGCCAACCTTCTTGTTCCACTTTTTCATCAATTTTTTGGAATTGCGCGTTCCCCGAAACCCAACTTTCAACAAGTTCGCGTGCAACATAACGTGCAGTAAGAAAGGCAAGGGAAACACCAATAATTGCCCCAACCCAAACATAAACAACACCCCACACTGGACCGAAGGCAATACCTGAAAGCACTGTAATTGGCAATCCTGGAAAAAAGAAAAGTGTCGCAACAATGTAAAAACCGATATAGATTAACGGCGCGATGATGCCGAAACCCGAAACCCATTCTTTGATTTTGTAGACGTTCTTAAGGTCAATGTACTCTATTACGCCGTAATGCTTTAATAAAATATAGATCGCAGCCATAACACCGATAGCCGTAATCAGTTTAATTGCCTTGCTTGTGATACTCACTACGGCTAAAGCCGTGTGCTTCTTTGAAACACACAACTCTCCTATGTGATTCCTGCTTCCGTCTCTCA
>JAGWBU010000028.1:41279-41738 GCA_021295735.1 Candidatus Poribacteria bacterium
AATGATACGTTCTTTCTGATAGTGTTAGTTCTTTTTTCTTGTGTCCACAACTTGAACAGGTTTTGCTACTTGCAAAGAAGTGCGATGCTTCTTTGACAGGTATCCCACGGGCATCTGCTTTTGTCTTGAGTTTATGGAGAAACCCACCGAATGCCCTATCCGATAACGCTTTGCTAACTTTCTATTTTTTAGCATGTTCGTCACCTTGAGTGTCTCAATACCGATAGCAGATACGCGACGAACAATATCAGTCGTTGCTTTGTGGTGCGCATCGTTTCGGATACAAGCAATACGATAGTGGATACGTTGGATCTTGTGTTTTTGCTTGAACCAGTTATTAGACTTAAACACTTTTCTACTCAACTTGCGTTGTTCTCGTTTAACCTACATTCCGCACTTCGAATTTCCGATTTTCGATATTTATTTCTCAAACCTGCGTGGCACCTACATCGAGCAAGC
>JAGWBU010000028.1:41776-45295 GCA_021295735.1 Candidatus Poribacteria bacterium
ATCCGGTACGGATCCTTTCGTGACACGGGTTTGTCCTATAAATATTAAATTCTGATTAAACAACTGCGGAATGTGGGATACATGTAAATGTCAAGCGTTTTTGGACCCAAGCATAAATGCTTGGGATTGTCAGTTAATTCCCTTCAATGATTTGGGTAATTGCCTCCAAATACGCTTTAATCTGTGATCGATATCGTGCTGGAATTCTATCGTTCTCAATAGCTTGAGCATATTCACGTTGAGCATTAAGGACCACATCGTTAAACGACATATAGTCTGGTTCAGTTCCTGCATTTCTCGCTTTTCCAGTGAAAACCTTTGTAATACTTTTCGTATCTGATACAGTCTCTGAATTCAATTTTAACGCATTTCCTGCAATTTCCAAAGATGGTGTTTCATCGCCTGTAAGCGGTTTTTCGGTAGCGTTTTCATCAACAGAAGGTGTTGTATCATTGCCAGTGGGTGTAAAATCGGAAGGTCCGCCAGTTTCTTGTGTGCCTTGTGTTTCTTGGCTTCCGGATTCTCGACCTGGTGCACCGTCACTACTGGCAATTCCACCATTAGGTTGATCGGTTTCAATACCTGCCAAGGCAATATCTTTTCTGCTCTCTGTTATTTGTGCTTCAAGTTGACTGAGCTGATCAACTTGGCGGAGCGCATCAACAATTTCTTGCAATGTGTCCGGAGAAACTGTCTTTCCCTGAAGTTGATCTAATGCGCGACTTAGTTCCCCTTGCGGAACGTTCTCTGCCAATTTAGTGAAGAGTTTTGCAAGTTCATCGCGAAGTTCAGGTGTAAGTTCCGCTTGTGCCGCAAGGCGTTCAAGTTCGTCTGTGAGAGCAGTAGTATTCATGCCCTTGAAGTCCTGCGTTGCTTGTGTTGCCTGCGCGATCGCCGACTCATCTGGAAATTCCAATTTTTGTTGTTGGAGCTTACTATTTAAAGTACGCAAACGTTCTTGGGCAGACGCAACATCTTTTACATTTTTCAGTTGTTTTATTGTTTTTCTGATTTCGTCTTGGACTATCGGGTTTTGAATATTCTCAATACCATCCGAAAGGTCTCTAATTGCCGTTTCAATTGCTTCGTGTTCAGCGGTTGTAGGGGGCTGTGGTAGGTCATATTGGCGAGGCACAGCAAAAGAGAAGCCGATGATTAACAGGGGAATTGACACCCATTTCAGTAGTCGTGGTAGAGCATACGGCATTATCTTCGCCGAATCTGCGTCTTCAACACCTTTTGCAGAATCAAGAATCTGCAGTTGCGCTATCTCATCTTGTCGGTTTTCCTGTATCAATTCTAATGATGTGCTAACGCGTTCCTTAAGTTGTAGATTTTCATCAACATAACCCGCAATATCAGATAGCGTTGGACGATGCCTGAAACCAAAACCGATACCGAAACCACCTGCTCCGAAAATTACTAAAAGTGTGACAAGTGTTATAGAAAAAGGAAAAAGAACGAGGCGAATTCCGATGAACAACACAGCAAGAACGCACATCGCAAAAAAGATGGCTTGTGTAACTGTCTTAAAAGTTTTTTGTAAGCGTGATCGGATTCGAAGGGTTTTTAGGCAATTTGTGATCACATTTCTTGGGCTTTCCATTTCATCTTCTCCGTAGCGGCAAATACCATCTGAGGTTTAATAGCATTCAGATTTTGGTGTGCAACATCGGCATGTTCGTCCCACTCTTTAGGCGATAAGGTTTGCATCAACTTGCAGCCTTCCCGTGCGATCACAGTATGTTTGTCCCAAGGTGGTCCCCATTGAGTCGGATTTGACCCACCAAACAGAGCAATCGTCGGGGTTTTCACTGCTGTGCTCAGATGCATCGGTCCTGTATCGTTACTGATGTAGAGACGACATCGTTGTAGAAGTGCAGCAAGTTGCATCGGAGTTATATTGTTGGCAATAACTGGTGAATACGTCATTTGGTTTGCCACCTGATGCGCAAGTTTGCCCTCTTGTGGTCCTGCTGTTATGATGATATGTGCACCATAGACTTCGTGGAGCATGTCTCCAAGAACAGCAAAGTTTACTGCAGACCACCGGCGGTAAGACGTCGCAGCACCAGGATTCAAACCGATGATAGGTTTACCGTCATTCAGGTTGCGGTTTTCAAGGAAATCTTTGCTCCATGCCTTGCCTGCGTCATCTACAAACACCTCTGGCTCATCATCTACAACTTCAATACCCATTGCACGAACGACATCAAGATAACGTTGCGTTTCGTGCTGTTTGGTGTGATTCGGCACAGCAACATGCAAAAGCCTTTTTCTACCGGTATTGGTTTCAAAACCAACACGGAACGGAATTTTGGCAAGAAATGTGTGAAGCACTAACCGAAAAGTCGGTTGTAAAACTACTGCCATCTGAAATTTTCGCTGAACAAGTTGATAGATTAGTTTCGGCACTGAAGACTGATAAGTCAACACCTCATTTAGATGCGGGTTTGCGGATACTAAATCCTCTCGTGTCGGTGCTACCATGTAAGCGATGTGGGCATCTTGGAAGTGTTGCCGTAATGCACGGATGACAGGTGTTGTTAAAACCGTTTCTCCCAGCGGCGCAAGTCTAATAATCAAGATGCGGTTGATTTGCTCAGGGGCAAACATTTGGAATTGCTTTCATTTCCATCAATTGCTAATTTCTTATTCTTACGGTATAATACCTCAAAACGAATAGGGTGTCAAGGTGAAATCAAATCTTCAAACGTTAAAAGAAAGATATTTACAAGGTTGGGAAAGGCAAACAACGGTAATTTTGCTTGCTTCTGCCGTGCTGCTAACGTTGCATAGGAAATATAGCCGGACAGGGATTTTTCGCACACATTTAGCAGGGTATTTTGATAATCTGCCGTTGGTAGAAAGCCACCCTTACTATTACTGGTTTCTGTCAACAGCACTCACACTTTTTCTGATCCCTGTCATCGTTGCGATATTCGGGACGAAGCAGAGACTAACCGATTACGGAATTCGTTTAGGTAAGCAGAAAGTCGGCTGGATCGTTACTTTGGCGGCATGGATTTTGATGATACCTCTGGTTATCATGGCAGTCAAAGTGTATCCGTCTTTCGTTGATAAGTATCCGTTTTGCAAGGCAGTCGCCAGTAGTTGGTTGGCGTTTTTACCCTATCAACTTGCCTACGGTGTTTACATGTTTTCGTGGGAATTCTTCTTCCGTGGGTTTATGCTCTTTGGGTTGGAGAAAAGATTTGGAAACTATAGTATCTTAATACAGACTATTCCGTTCGCAGTGATGCATTTTTCCAAACCGTTGCCAGAAGCACTTGGTTCAATCATTGCTGGTTTATTGCTTGGTGTGCTTGCTTTGGAAACTCGCTCTTTTGTCTATGGTGCGGCGATTCATTGGCTTGTCGCTATTACAATGGATACAGTTTGTGTTATCATTTCACACTGATGAACAGGGTTATTCAGTTTTATGAATTTTCATTTTATAAGGTTAATTGCGAGTTTAGGTTTTGAAGCGAGATATTTGATTGTATCAGAGATAGCTGT
>JAGWBU010000029.1:0-24872 GCA_021295735.1 Candidatus Poribacteria bacterium
GATGTAAGACGCTTCTTCGGAAACGCTAACTGCTACGAAGCACAAGCCCCTGCCTTTAGGTAGTGGGTCACTATGACAGCAAATTACATGCCAATACAAAAATATCGTGCTTCCGAGAAAACGCACTTCAGCACTCACTACAGTTGCACGATAAGGGGCAGGACAAATTAAAAAGCACAAATTCGGGCAGCTTTATCAAATTACTATAGTTTGGACAATTCTTGTCTTGTGGAAGTTAAGTTTACAACAGAAAGCTATTTTTCTATGAGTTTTACATATCAGTGGAAACCTGCGAAAAATGCTGCACGCCAGTGGAGTGCTATGTCTATAGAAAACGGTATGTGCCCATGCTTGCACGCCAGCGGAGTGCTATGTGTCGAACCTCATACCGCTCCGCTGGAGCGGGGATGTCGGTTCATAATGTGGCTATAAACATATTGCTCCGCTGGAACAAAGAGGGTTTCTGTTTTGTTCATGGTGTCTTGATTGGAAACCTAAGTGGTGGACCAATTTCTTATATCAACTCACGTTTGAAAAAATTATTTAAACTATAGTCAAATTAGTACAGAATAGAATATCAGAGTTATAACTTTAGAGATGTTTTCGGATATTTTCGGCAACGCCACGAGGAATCCCTTTCACAGAGAGAAGTTCATCTAAACTTGCTTGTCGAATTGCATCAATTGAACCAAATTGTTGCAGTAAAGCCTGTTTTCGTTTCGGACCGATATTTGGAATTTCGTCGAGCACAGACTCACTGAGGGCTTTTTGGCGTAGTTTACGGTGGTAGGTAATCGCGAACCGATGTGCCTCATCCCGTAATCGTTGAATTAAGTGTAAGGTCGGGTTGTCTTCCCGCAGTACAATGGGGTCTGGATTTCCTGGAACGAAAATCTCCTCAATCCTTTTTGCCAAGGCGATCAGTGGAATCCGAGTTGGAACAGGATCCAAATCTACTTCAGCAAAAGGTAGAAGCGCAGATTGCACAGCACTCAACTGACCTTTTCCACCGTCAATTAACATTAAATCCGGTAATTTGCTAAATTTTATATCTCCAGTCTCAGCACGTCGAAAACGCCGTGTAAGAACCTCTTGCATCATCGCATAATCGTTTTGCCCGACCACATCGCGAATCCGAAACTGCCGGTATTCACTCGAAGCCGGTTTACCATCTTCCAGAACGACCATAGACCCAACGGCATATCTATCACCAAGATTTGAAATATCATACGCCTCAATCCGTCTGAGCGGGTGTTTTATTTTAAGTAGTTCCTGTAGTTCAACAAGGGCAGGATCAACATCACTACTATAAACCACGCTTTGCTCCCGTTGTATCAGAAGCACCTCAGCGTTTTTCATTGCCAAAGTTTGCAACCGCTTCAGTCTGCCTGCCCGTGGCACATGCAAAGAGACATGATTACCTCGTTTCTCGCTGAGCCATTTTTGAATTAGTTCTACCGATTCAATTGGCATCGGCAACACAATCGTTTTTGGAATCAGGACAGCATTTTGGTAATACTGAGAAACGAATGCACTTATAGCAGTTGGTATTAATTCTGGATGTACATCGTTTAGATAATAATGCTCACGTTCTAAGAGTTTCCCATCTCGAATGTGCAGCACTTGCACACAGGCAATATCTCCAAGACGATTTTGCACGCCATGCTGAAAAGCGGTTGCAATACCGATAACATCTTCATCCACTGTTGAAACATTGTCAAGACTCTGTTGTATGGTTACTGCTTGTTGAACGTCCTTAAGCATATCCCGATACCTCGCCGCTGTCTCAAAATCGAGTGCTTTTGATGCAGATTCCATCTGCTGGCGCAACTCTTTTACAACAGCATTCGTATTCCCACCTAAGAACTGACACACCTTACGAACTATCTTTTTATAATCCTGCACACTTATCTTATTGGCACAAGGCGCGGGACACCTGCCGATGTGGTAATCAAGGCATGCGCGGTATTTGTTCCCTATTTCTACAAGCGGCAGCGTACAAGTGCGGATCGGAAACAATTTGGTCAACTGTTTAACTACCTGTCGTGTAGAACGAACACGCACAAAGGGACCGAAATAGCGCGTTCCGTCACTCTCCGTTTTACGCGTAATCATTATCCGTGGAAAAGGTTCATTTGTTGTCACTCGCAGAAACGGATAACGTTTGTCATCTTTTAGTTTAACATTGTATCGTGGTTGATGTGCCTTAATCAGATTATTTTCCAGAATCAGAGCTTCTATCTCAGTGCTTGTGACAATATAATCGACCTCTGTCACATACCGCATCATCTGAGCAGTGAGAGGATTGTCAGTGAGTCCGCTCTGCTGAAAATAGGAGCGAACTCGATTCCGAAGGTTTACCGCCTTACCTATGTAGATAGGGGACCCATCAGAGGCTTTCATCAGATAAACACCGGGGGCACCCGGAAGAGATTGCCACATTTTCGGTTGGGTTTCCTTCATTTCCGACCTACCTCAAAAATTGGACTTTTGCATAAATTGCACGTAAAGCCAACTTACATTCTATTGATGTCAATACAAGCACATCGTCAAGCGAACGGAATTCTCTTAAAGTCCAGCTCCCATTTTGACGTATATACTGTTCAACATGCACACCGTTTTGTAAAACGAGGATATATTCTTGCAAAGATTCAAGAGTTTGATAGGACAAAAATTTGTCATGCCGATCATAATTCTCGGTTGACGGCGAAAGCACCTCTACGATGACAGTCGGGTTGAGAAGTGTATCAAAGTGATTATCCTCAAAGCGCGGTTCATCGCATACTACGACAACATCAGGATATGTGTATAAACCGCTATCACTAACCTTCACACGCATATCGTTAGTATAAACTTCACATGTCCTGTCCAGAAATTGTAAATAAAACTCACCAAATATATTGCCTGATAGTAGGTTATGCGGGCGACTTGCACCGGGCATTGCAACAACCTGTCCGTTCCGATACTCGCTTTTGAATTCAGCTTTTCGTTCTTTCACAATATATTCTTCTGGTGTTAGAAGGATTTTTGCAGCCACAGTCGCCATTATTTTCTCCGAATATTTTTACGATTTTTCATAGACTGCCCGATAAATTTTCCTGCCTTCTGAACGGTACTTCATTTCAAAGTTTGTAGTGATGTGGTTATAGCCACTTGAATTCAATGGAACAGGTTCTAACTTTGTCAACTTTGCGAGTCTCTCTTGGATCTCACTGAAATATTCAGCAAAATCTGTTACGACGTACAACTTACCAGTATCGAATGTAAGCGTTCGTGAAATAGCATCAAGAAACTCTTTATTTCGAAAGATTCTTCGCTTCTGCTGTCGTGCTTTCGGCCACGGGTCGGGAAAATAGATATGATACGCTTGCACCGATTCATCAGGCACATATCGCGTCAAAAAGTAATTGGCATCTGTCCACGCGAGGCGTACATTCTCAAACATGCCTGAATTCTTGTCTATTGAGAAATGCCGCATATATTTCTTAAACCGCTCACGTGTGATTTCTACATACTTTTGCGCGCGTTCCACACCGATATAGTTTATCTGTGGAAACTGCTTTGATGCTTCTAATAAAAACCGCCCTTTGCCTGGACCGACCTCTATTTCTACTGGATGCGCATTGCCGAAGAGGTTTTGCCAGTCAATTGGAGAAGGTAGATCGTGTAAAGACACGGCATTGTCATGGACTGCATCAATTATCTGTGAGTAGGAAGTGGTGCATTTATAGTAGATATCGTTGTAACGAGGTTCCGCATTCATTATTCGTTTTGCAAAAATTTGTGTAGATGTGTCTTAATCAAGTTGTTTTGTGGTTCATAACCTAATACTTCAACTGCGCCACTGATGTCAAGGTAACTCTGCTGGTACCCATCCGAATTCGCTGAACGACCATAGGTTATCAGATATTTGACAGGTCCATCATAATTTACAGCCAAACTGAACAGTTGGACACAATCGCGCGGTGTCAGGAGTGTGCTGCAGTGTCGAATCCCTTTCGGTTCTGATGTGCCGTTATAACTCCCAATACGTATGCTGATAAACCGCATATCATGTGCGTCAACAAGGTATCGCCCCGCAATCTCTGCCATGCCTTTCATCGCGCCATACCAACCATCAGGGCGAAATTGGTCGCCGGTAGAAAACTTTGGCGGTGAACTCAATCGCTCATTCCATCCAGATACATGATTTGTGCTTGCATATACAATCTTTTGAATTCCACCCTCTCGCGCAGCCTCAAACAAATTCATTGACGCACCGATGTCGCTGACTTCTCCCGGAACTTTACCAAGCGAATCTTGGCGGACATAAGCCAAATGCACCAATACATCTTGTCCTTGACACAACGCCTGCATCGCTGTGTAATCCCGAATATCTGCCTGTTCTACGCGTGATACCGATCCTTCAATCGGTTTGATATCCATCAAGGTTAACGTGTATAAATCTTGCTTTTCCCATGCCTGCCAGAGCGTTGAACCTACCGTTCCCGCTGCGCCTGTGATAAGTACTCGTTGTTTCATCTTTTTCTCCAACTCGGCAAGGTAGGACTGTGCGCTTACCTCTTTTCATAAATTGACGCATAAGGTGCGGTTTCAAACCGCACTTACTTACAGCCACGTGTTAACATATTTTGGATTTCACTAATCAGGTATTAGGTGCGGGCTTGCAAGCGCGCGAGTTGTTCTTGGAGTTTTGCGGCTTCCGCTTCTGCCTGTTTAGCACGTGCTTCGGCAGTTTCTGCGCGTGTGGTTTCTTGTTCAGCACGTGCTTCGGCAGTTTCTGCGCGTGTGGTTTCTTGTTCAGCACGTGCTTCGGCAGTTTCTGCGCGTGCTTCGGCGGTTTCTGCGCGTATGGCTTCTTGTTCAGCAAGCGATAGTGCTGACTCCGCAGGTGTCTGAAGCCACTCATCTGCAACTGGGTCATAAATACCTAAACCCACATTATCAACATGGAAATCTAAACCCAGGGCAGAAGAACGTAAACCACCAGTCGTACCTGCTGAAATCGGAACATACACATCATCAACCAACTCAAAACCCATCAGCGCAGATGGTAAATATAATCCCTCCGCATCATATAAGAAGTAGTCTTGTATTCCCAATAAACCGTAAAGTTCCAACTTTTTACCCAAGTCGTCTCGGTATGTGTTTTTGCTTGAAAACTCCATTGCGAAATCAGGCACCTTCCCTTCCTCCCAGACCTTATACGTCCGTCGGAGTTTCTTACCTAAACCGAAAGAGACCAGAACATCTGGCGCAACTGATTTACGCGGGTCTCCCTCCACATAATACATCAGTATATCACCAGATACATAGACTTCCGGTCTTTCTTCAAAATGCGTATCAAGAACTTGTAATGTTCGGATAAGGATTCGTCTGTGAAGGTCGCTAACTGCCATCGGTTTTCCATCCGTTTCTGGATAAATGTCTGACTCATCTGTAGGTACGGAAGGGATATCGAGTTCTTTTAGATAAGTAGTCATCGGTCCTTCTCCTTTGCCATAAGATGTGTGAAAATAGGGTTTGGAAGTTGATCCACGGTTGGCATTATGTGTTAATTGTAACTGAAAATTGAGAAGGTGTCAAGCAAGTTTAGAAGCATTTTAGGTGAGACGGTGTCGAAGGAGAGTACTTTACATGAAATTTCTATTCAATAGAATTATTTCTTAGTAAGAATTATATCTTTCTCCCCAGGTTTTTTCGCAGAATCACCAAACAAGTGCGTTTGAGTTTTTTGCGGAAAAGGTTTTTCCTTAATTTCTCTTTTCCAAGATGGAAAATATTGCTCCAATATTTCTATAGTGGTGTCAAAGGTGAATTTTCGAGCAGAGGTTCGTACATAGACCGTGCCATCCTCACTCATAATTTTTGAGACGTTCTTGAATACAGATTCTAATAGTTCGTGATATACTTCTTTCGATGAAAATTTGTCTCTGTATTTATTCACACCGTATCCCGGTTTAGGATCACCTCGCAGCATCCATAATCTTAACCACTGATCATCATGGTAGTTTGTGACACCTTGATACGGTGGAGATGTAAAAAGTAGTGAGCAAGGTTGCTGTCTGCCGCAATCAACCATCTTTGCAATCTTTGGTAATATTTGGGTGCTATCACCCAATTTCACTTTGCTTTGTTCTGTTACAATCGGTATGCCTTTGCTGTACCGCCTTCGTATTTTCCCAAGCAAAAATTCCTTAATTGGTATCTCAGGTGGAGTAATAAGATTTTCTTTTCGCCACCAGTCCATAGAGTACTTAGGACCCATTGCTTTTGTTTGTCGCATTTGATTGGAAAGACCCTCTCCTAACTTCCCGTGCAGATGAATAAGAAGCAATCCCATGAGCGTTCGGTCTACCTTACGACTCTTCCATTTTAGTTCCTTACGTGCAGTAATCAGAAAATTTAAAACCTTCTCTGAATAACACATCCTGAAAAATTCAGGGAGTTCCATTGGCTCTTGAACACATGCTTCGCTCATTTCAATAAGTGATTTAAGTCGTTTTTCTACATTGCGTTGAGAAGCTGTCTGTAATTTGGTTTGGGCGTATACCCATCCGAGTGGATTTATTTCAATACCTAACCCAATTCTATCTTGTGTTGCCGCAGCAAATACACTTGAAGCGCGTCCGGCAAATGGATCCAAAACGAGTTGTCCTGGTTCAGAGTATTCATTAACTATGTCAAATGCGAATTCTAGCGGGAACATTGCATAATAGGGACCAACCGCAGCCCATCGTCCGATTGCATTGCTCATACTACGCTTGAATTTACCATTGACAAGTTTCATTGGTTCTGTTCCTCTCTAATTTCCCTCGCTAGTTCTTCTAAAACACGAGCCCCAAGATTCATTGGTATCGCAGCTTCAGCATGTGCTGAAATAAGAGGCGATAAGGAATTTGGATAACGGGATGAGACTAATTGATCAAGCAATCTAAGTGCATCGGCTAATCGAGGATACTGATTAGGGTCTGCCCTAGTCATATCGCGATGTGAATCATCTAAGAAAGGGAGTGATGCAACGAGACGGGCACCTGATGCCGTTTTATAAAATAATTTACGACCAAAGTGTGTATCTGTCCCGTATGCCTTCGGACTATCCGAGAATCTTATATTTTTCTTGATGTACTCGTCAGTTAACAAAGAAACATTTTGCCTAGGAAATTCGTCTTGTTCACCACGTTTATTCTGATCGATCCTTTCAAAATGATCGACAAAAATACCTGACTTTTCTATCCCAATTATTAGTAAATCTTGACCCGTAGCGAATTTAACGGCATCATTGATTAGATAAAGTTCCTCGCGGATCGCGGAGTGCAACCAAGCAGGAGAACCAAAGACAGCGAGTGATCCATCAATTACAATTGCTGTATTTTTAAGTAAGTGGAGAGCATTCTGCTGCTGAAACCCACGCAAGATATGAATAACCACGAGACGTTCAAAAACTTGCATAATCTCACCAAACATTTCTCCGTTGGCACTGTCAGGGATCATTCTTTCGTGGACTCGTAAAGCGTCAGTGGAGTAAAGAGTATTTGCACTTGGACATTGGCATGTATATTTCCCGTTTTCGCGGTGATACTTGTTATCAGCTAGCTGACAATCTCCTTCTGCGGAATACGGACAATCTGGTTCTGTTCCTGTGGGTTTGTGTGCCAATAATGCTTCGTATGTTTCAAGAAGCGATTCACCTTCTAATACTTTAATGTCATTAAGGTATTCAAATAGCATTTTCCTTAACGAACGTTTGGCAGATTTTTCCTTATCAATAACAATGTTACAGCCAGGGAAAGCCGTATCAATAGAACCAACGTTCTCGGTTTCTCGATATAATTTAGGGTTAACCGGTCTGTGAGAGCCAAGCTCCCTAATTTTTGCCATATTCATCAAAACAGCAGCAGTCGTAACATATCCCACTTCAGCCCCAGGATAGCCAGTTTCTACAGGTGTTCTTTGGTAACTTCCATCAATAGCAATAACAAATTTCGGGTCCCACTCACTTACGGGAATCTCAGAAGTTTTTATCAGAGGAAGTGTAGTTTCATCCGAAGAGTAATCTTGAATCCTTGCCCGCTGCATTAAACTTTTTACGCGTGCGTTGTTGACAAGTCGTCTAATAGATCGGTAATGTGCGAATTCGCCTTCGTATGGCATAAACTATACCTCAAATTTTTTGATTTGCACTGGCACAACGAAAGGGTTACTAAGAGTTTTAACTCGGAGAAATCCTCTGTCTTGGGCGCGCAGAATTGAATTCTCAAAATCAGCGAAATCGTAGAATTTACAAAGCTCTCTTATTTCGTCTTTGTTGTTCAAATGTCCGATGAACCAGTTCGCTGCGTTCTTAAGAATGTTCTTTTGAATACTGCTAACCTCTTGAGTGATACAGACCATACCGAGATTATACTTAGCTCCTTCTTTGGCTGTTCGCACCCATACATTTTTAAGGTCAGTTTCCGATCCGTGAAGTAACAAATTATGTGCTTCTTCAATGTAGATGAGAATATCTGGAAGATCCTCATTTCTTCGGAATTTTCCCTGATTTTCACGAAAGATTCGCGACATAATCCGTTCCGCGGAAGACTCATTAACTTCCGGTTCACCACTGGACTGATCAATTATTACAAGTTTGCCTTCCTCCAATTCGTTATAAATGTCTTCTGCAAAGTCAGCGTCTGTTTCTTCTGTATGCTTGTTACGTGCCTGACCCATCTGATTTGCCCCGGCGGGATACTGGAACATTCTCAAAATATTAACAAGGTCAGTATCTGCCCAACTTTGGCCAGAGCTAGACCCAGCTATATATGAACTGTTGAATTCTGTGTAGGATTGGGTATTTATAAAGGAGTTCAGGCCTTTAAATGCTATTGATAGGCTATCCCAAGGCGGAGTATCCATTGCAAAAATATCTGATGCCTCCACTATTTCTTGATTAGTGTCTATATGTCTCATCCTATCTAACAATTCGTTACTAAACAAACCTCTTAGATCAGGATTTAACTCAGTGGGAACCGCAAAACCAGCATTCTTTAGCAAGGTTTGGTAGGCTAAGACCCTACGCCTGTATCGAGTCATAGCACCGCGATCAGTTTCTGATGGCTTATCAAACCTCACTTGGACGAAGTTTTGTATGTATATCGTTCCTTCGTTGACAAAGACCTCATTTATTATTTCTTTTCCAATTTGGAGCATATCTTCGTTGTAAAAGTTAATCCGCATCAACTTTCGACAAGGATCATTATCGTGTGTTAGAATACCGTAGGTTACGACATCTTCCTTATCTCCATTTTTCGATTCCCAAACATTTTTCAGAGCTGTCTTATTATCTTGTACATTTTCATTGGCGTATTCCCCATCAGGATCAAATATAATTTGTCCGATGTGAAGCGGTTTTTTTGAATCGAATCGTAAATCAAACACAGATTTGGCAATAATTTTAGTTGTGTTTGACTTACCTGTTCTTGTCATGCCAAAAAGGACAGTTTTCTGTTGAAGCAAATCCACAGGACTGATGCTCACCCCTACATTTGAGATGCCCTGAAATGCCCTGTTGGTTGAAGCGTAACGCACTTCTCCAATAGGAACACGTGTCTGATTTTGATTTATCAAGTCCTCAAGACGGTCAACATCCTGATAATTTACAATCTTTTCCAAAGAGTTATCGTTTGGCTTATAGACTGCCAACCCTCGATTCGGATAGTAATTGGAAAGATCGCTACCAAAACGTGGTGCTAAAACTGGAGGATCATCACTGACACGATCAAGAAAAAACGTTCCAATCACGCGACACCCTACACCAGCGAATGACAGTTTTTGACTTGTTTGTAGATCCATCGCATCTAGGTCCCAGTGCCTACTAGGTTCGCCACTAACTTCTTCTGCACTTTCAACCCGTATTCGTTCTGCCTCACTACTGGTTGGAAGCGGAACCGCGTCCATAACTCTTAACAGAATGATAGAACTATCTTCAAGCATATAATCAATTTCTGTTTCATCAGGTTTAACACGTGTGGCAATTAAAAAACTCAGACTTGGGATACCTCCAACTTCTTTGCGGAAGTGGTCGTGAACTAGAACATTAGCCGTTTCATAACTAATTGAATAAACATCTCCAATATACTGGCTTTCTTGGATAAGTGTTTTAAACCATTCATCCGCCTGGTTTGTTAATAGGTTATCTTGTTCTTCATCAATTGCTTCTTGTATTGGTAATTCAGAGTGATTCATTGTTATATTCTCTTGTGCCTTCTCTAATTGGATGACGGTTTACCACCAAAGGATTTACGTTCGGCACCTACTTACCGTTCTTGCAGTTTCTTTAAGTCATATTCGGGTAAAAGGTCGTCCCGCATTGTTAACTTATTTTCTGCCTATCTTCTTTTTGTACGAACTATTATACAACAAACTTCGGTAAATAGCAATTCAAGTTAATCACAGAGAGTATAAGATTTTTGTCAGAGTCTGCACTCATTGGACTGTAGCGTGGGTTCTGTGCTTACAGTTGTTTGACACACCCCAATATCAACTAAATCATCATCAAATACCACTATAATTCTCGAATCAGATGATCGGCACTTGCATTACTCATCCGATGGCAACTCCGCTAAAATATGATCGCGCACCTTTTGCGGATCAGCGACAGGTTGCACATAAAACCTGTCAATCGCTTGTCCTCCCAAGCCAGAACATTTACACATCTCAACGTTCAACTCCAATTTCGCTAAAATACCGCTGAAATAGTGCAGAAAACCGACCTTCTCCTCTCCTGTCACCACAATTTCTGTGTAATTTCTCGCAGTTTCTACAGTAACATCATCAATTCGCCATGTGCCTGTCGGATCAACATAGTGCTTCTCAAAAATCTGTTCAAGTGTTACCTCTTGTGCCATCAAGCTCCGAATGTCAAAATCCAGATCACGCTTTAATTCCTCGTCAAGCGGCAGCGGTTCAGCGGAGGCGTGTGGTGGTTGATGCACAAGACGATAAATTTCCAACTCAATGTGCGAATCTTGTTTTGTGTAAACACGCGCATCACGGACATCAATGTTATTCGCAAAAAACAGACCGCTCACCGTATGCAACTTACCAACACGACTACGACCACAAAGATGCAATTCTGTAAAACCCTGTTTGTCAACAAACTGGAGGATAGCTGCATTTGCTGTCCGATTCGCATCATCAGAGGATGTTGCCTCCGCTTGTGAAATCATTTTTATATGCATGGATATTTCTTCTGGTGGAATACCGATACGATAAGTAACTGGCATCTGATGAAGGAAATGCTGAAATTCTGCTGGCGGCGCGGAAACACCCCATTGCGACTCCTCTTGACCTACGAAACGCACCCGCACAACTTCGTACAACCGCTTGAGATTATGTTTTACCAGATTGCTAAAACTTTGGGAACCGTTCGCTTTTGAATCACAATAGGTTAGCAGATAGAGCGCTGTTAGACGTTCTAACGAATTAACCTTTTCGCAAAACTCTGAGATAGTACTCTCATCCCATTGATGATAACGTGCCAATGTTATCATTGTGAGATGCTCTCGAATTAGGAAGGATATCTCATCTGTCTGTTGTGGATTAAATCCAAATTCTGGGGCGATACGTTTTGCTTTTTCGGCGCCTGTCTCCGGATGAGTCGGGTCAGGTTTATCAATATCATGCAAAAAAAGTGCCATGTATAGCGATCCTGGATCGGATAGTGAGCGAAAAGCAGTGTTCAACTCCTCTAACTCAGAACTTGGAGAAGGGGTCATCGGTTGACCGAGGCGGGCACCCCCAAACGGACTACTTGACTCAGTGCGGCGAATTTCATCAAGATGTCCGATCGCGGTAAGTGTGTGTTTGCCTACGGTATATGGATCAAGGCTTCGTTCGCTCCGTGTCATCATCGCTTTTTCAAAACGTTCTCCTCCGTCACCGAGTCGAGACAATATCCCGAGTCTGTGTAGACGGGTTAGAGTCTTTTCAACATTACCGGGTGTGTTGATGAGTTCGGCCATTCTCGGTTTAAAACGGTCCCAATCAAACGCGTCAACATAAGCGAAAATAAAGGTGGCAAGTGAAGGGGCAATCTCAAAATCGTACTGTTGGAAATAGGTGAATAGTTTAAATAGTTCATCTGTATCAAGTTCACCGAAATTGTTATCAATACAGTAAAGCACATCTGTTCGCACACCGAGTACATCGGAAACTGGAATTCCGTTGGCGAGAAACTTTCGGATTAATAGTTCCGCCTTAAAATGCAGATACTTGGCTTTAGCGTAATAGTCCGCCATAAAATCATAACGGGATTCCTCTGTTTTGTCTGAATAACCGAGTGCAGTTGCAATTTGCGACTGAAGTGTGTCCTCTTGTTCTGGATGGTAAGAGAGTGAATCGTGGGGTGCATCTGCTAAAACGTGTAACATATTCCGCACCTTGAACATAAAATCAAGAGATGGTATCAGTTGTTCATCATCATATCGTTGATAAAGTTCAGGTATAGAGATAAACTGAGGAAGTCCACACATCCAGAGAGCATATTGAAGTGTCCGTAAACCTCCACGCCCCGTTTTGATATCGGGTTGATTGAGGTAGATCGTATCCTCGGAAGCTTTAAAGGAATCTGCTTTTGATTGTAGGAGGTCCAGCACAAGTGAAATGTCAGATTTATCGGAATGGACCGCTTTTCGGAATTTTTCTGTCAGTGTCTCATTGCCAACGATAAATCGCATATCAATCAGTGCGGTCATGTCTTGGTAGTTCCACTTAGTTATATCTGCCATTGGACGGTAGATAAAACTAAATTCAAAGCCGGGAATTACTGTATGTAGACTATCAAAAAAATCATAGAACCACCGAATAAGTTCCAGAGTGCCTTCGTCATACACATCCTCAAGATCAACAGAAGAGGTATATACAACGTCTACATCTGAATAGTAGCAGAGTTCATTTCTACCATAACTGCCTACACCGTAAAGCGCAACATCAGGTGACCATTCTTCTGGAACTTCATCCATAAAATCACTATAATCAACCCCAGGAATCTTGAGTAGTTCTTCAACCTGTTTTGTGTATTCACCCTGAATCTGATAGGAAACGACTTCGTAAACTTTCTGGATAACAGCATCCCATATCTGTGTGTGCATAGAACACGCAGAAAACCCGCTCTCTCCTTCCAAGATATGAGTTTTGAGTTGTTCCCGCTCAGATTTAATGAAAGCAGCTAACTGTTGTTGCAACACTTCTTGAGAGATATTTAGATTTGGAATGAATTGTGTAAGTCGGTTTTCAATCTGTATAGACATCGGCTTCAAGATAATTTTTGTTTGTATTGGTATAATGAACTTTGGTGAGATTTTACGTTTTTAGTTCTGTGTATTATACATCTAATATGAATTAATGACAACATTTTTTCAATTCCCGCTCCATCTTTTTTCTTGACACACTTTTTGGACATTGCTAATATGCAAAACGTTGGTAATCCAAATACATCAACCGTCATCAACATTGGAGAAATTACTAATGAACGAAGAACAAAAATATCTATTTGATTTGACGGGATATATTATTGTTGAAAATGCACTCTCCACCGAAGAGGTTGAACAGTGCAACGCAGCAATTGACCACCACATAGAACAGCTTAGAGAACGTGAGAATTCTTTGGCAGGTGGTTCAGAAGCACTTTTTGGAACAGCTCACCGTATGGATATGGGTGGCATGTTGGCATGGGAAAAACCGTGGTGTGAGCCTTTTCGTGAGTTACTGGTACATCCAAATGTTAAACCTCACTTGGAGGAAGTTTTAGGGAAAAAATACCGACTTGACCACGGACCTGGCTTAATCGCTATGGAAGATGGTACTGAAGGCGGCACCTTACACGGTGGTGGGATTGAACGTCCTAATTTTTCTGAGGCATACTTTTTCAAATATGGTCGAATCTACACCGGACTTACCGTTGTTGAATATATGCTTGCCGATGAGGGACATGGTGACGGTGGTCTCGCTATCATCCCCGGTAGCCACAAAGCAAACCTACCATGTCCAAGTAATATGAAACGATACGAAAAACATCAGAACCTGGTGCTTGAAGTCAACGCTAAGGCAGGCGATGCTGTTATCTTCACCGAAACTTTAACACACGGCACGCTCCCGTGGAAAGCATCGCATCAACGGCGCGCACTACTCTATAAGTTTAGTCCCGGTTTTCAAGCATATAGTGCAGGTGCACATCGCATTGAATACCCAGACTATATTGAAGATATGTCTCCTGAACAACGCGAAGTGATGGAAGCACCACACATAAGGCATTAGGGAGGATACTATGGCGAACCTACAAGTCGCAGTTATCGGATGTGGCGGACGCGGACGCGGACACATGAAAATCCTCTCCGAATTTGAGGATACCGACCTTGTTGCAATCTGTGATCCGGTAGAAAACGCACGAAACAACGCAGGGGAAGCGTTCAACGTCTCAAACCGTTATGACACGATTGAAGCATTGCTTGACAATGAAACACTTGATGCAATTTTCGTTGCAACCCCAGCACATCTTAACGCAGAAGCCGCTGCGCCGTGTTTAGAACGTGGAGTTAATACCCTGCTCGAAAAACCGCCAGGGATGAGTGTTGAAGAAACCATTAATTTGCGGGATACTGCGAAGAAAACCGGTGCGAAAGGCATGGTAGGTTGGAATCGCCGTTTTCATCCAATTATTGTGGAAGCAACGCAGCAAGTTAAATCACGTGGGGCCGTCACACAATTGATCGGCGAATTTCACAAGAGTATTACCCGTTTGGCGCAATCGGGCAGATTCCCTGAACATCTAATGGATAATATGTTTTTGGAAACACCTATCCATGCCTTAGATACACTCCGTGCAATTGCCGAATCGGATGTTAAGGAAGTGCATAGTGTCGTCCAACGCGCAATTTCTGATTATAAAGATGTTCACGCAGCATTGATTCTGTTTGAGAACGGCTGTGTAGCACAACTTATTGCCAACTATACAACAGATGCACGCCTTGAAAGATATGAGATTCACGGCAGGAACATCTCGGCTTATCTTGAAGGCGTCTCACATGGTACAATTTTCTGTGATGGCACGCAACACAAACTCACTGAACCCGGAAGCGGGGGTACCGTTGAGCAAAACAAGTATTTCCTTGATTGCGTTAAGTCTAATACTCCTGTTTCACTTCCCGCTGCTAACTTGGACGAAGCAGTTAAAACGATGCAACTTGCAGCGGATATTTTAAGCGGATTAAAGTAGGCACTCGCGTTATACGGTATTAGTTCGTAGGTTTCCCGTTGTTCTACCCAACCTACATTTGATCCTTATTTCGAACTCACTTAATTTACTGATTGAATTTGAATGAAAATCTTAGGCATTGATACCTCAACCCCTATCGGAAGCGTTGCCCTCATAGATGATGACAACATAGTCGCTGAACACACCCTCAATATTGTTCAAGCACATTCCTCCAGACTGATGCCCGCAATTGACACTGTCCTTAAATGGGGGGATATTACGCCAAATGATTTAGATGGATGTGTTGTCGGTATTGGCCCTGGGTCGTTTACAGGTATCCGCATCGGTGTTGCGACAGCGAAATCGCTCTGCTATGCGGTTGACAAACCAATTGTCGGGGTGTCAACCTTAGAGGCTATTGCATACAATCTGCGGTGGACGAATGGGTTTGTCTGTCCAATTCTTGACGCTCGACGAAGTGAGATTTATGGTGGTGTTTTCCACGGCGGATCAGAATGGCAACGGCTCACCGATGATCTTTGCTTACCGATTGATGCGTTCTTAGACGAACTTGATAGTCATACTTCACGAGATTCTGCTGTCATTTTCGTTGGTGATGGACTTGCGACGTACGGGAATACAGTCCAGGAGAGATTAGGTCAGACAGAGATAATATCGGGGTTACAAACCCCTCCCACAAGAGAAGATGCAGTCCACTTTGCAGATGCAATTTTTAATGTGCCGCGGGGCGCAACTATTGCTAAACTCGGGGCGCAACGTCTAAAACAAGGTGATAACGATAGTTATTGGACTTTAGTGCCGAACTATGTTAGAATCGGGTTGTATTAACAACCCGCAACCTAAAACTGATTCCTGAATAACCCGCCCTTTTTTCAATTTGCTCTTCCATGAAATGATCCGTATTTTCAAAAACACATCCACGTTGTTTAGCGCACATTTTATTAGCCGCCTGGGTTCACTCGTAATGATCTGGCTAATGCATCGTTTTTTTACGGAGAATGCGTTAGGCGGCTATTTTTTTGCAATCGCCTTGACAAACCTTATTGCGAGTCTGACAGAACTCGGTATACATAATCCGTTGATTCGGGAGATGACACTAAACCTGTCTCAAACGCGTCATTATCTCGGTAATACTCTCCTCATTCGACTCGTCTTATCAGTTGTAGCGTACGCGCTCATGATTATCAGCGGTGTATTTCTGGGATACGCCTCAATAATCGTCACAATGATAATCTATTTGGGGTTAGCAGAGATTGTTAATTCTATTGCTCAACTCTATAGATGTGTTTTCCGTGCACATGAGGAGATAAAATATGAGGCGTTGACGGTGGTTGCGGAACGCGGTGTGTTTTGTCTTGTAGGTGGGAGCGCAATTTTGCTCGGATATGAACTTGTGAACGTATGTCAGGTGATGTTAATAGCAAGTTGTATTAACCTGATTTTGAGTATCGGATTTACTCGATACCGCTTCACGCCGCTCCACTTTGAACCGAGTCGTCAATTTATAGTGGTGCTGATGCAGCAAGCGCTTCCATTTGCTATTGGCAATCTGTTCCACCTCATCTATTTTCGGATTGATGCGATTATGCTTTCAAAACTAAGTCCGGATGGTTTAGATGCAAATACATGGTATGGTTTAGCGTATACGATTGTCAACGCCTTTACAACGTTACCTGGTGCATTTATGATGGGAGCATTGTTTCCAGTGCTATCTCGCGCGTATGAAAGGGAGCGGGACAGGTTACCTGGTGCATACACATTCGGTGTGCGGTGGATGGTAATATGTGGCGTTCCATTAGCTGTTGGGCTTGCAACGCTTTCCCACCAAATTGCTGCCGTGTTATTCTCTGCCTATACGCCAGATGCTGTAGCGAAGATCGCAACAGCATTGCTTTGGTTAAGCGGCTCAGGCGGATTGATTTTCTTGACAACCGTTGCCTTGACAATGCTGCGTGCTGCGGATAAACGTCGCGCGTTTTCGGTTATTATGGGAACAACGGCACTTTTGAATATTGGTTTGAACCTTGTGCTAATTCCGCGTTTTAGCCATGTCGGTGCAGCGATTGCGATGGTTATTAGTGAGGTTTATCTGCTTGTCGTTGGATTTGGTTATATTTCAAAACGGATTGCTAAACTTACTGAAACGGGTTTTATTTTTAAAGCTGTTGTTCTTTCTGCTGTGATGGGAATAGGTTTAGCATTGCTAAAGGATATTCTATCCATTTGGATTCTGATTCCGTTGGCGATGGTATTTTATAGTGGTGGGATTTTTGTTTTAGGGGAATTTCGGACGAAATTTGAGTTTGGTTAAATCCCGGGAATTTGCCATTCCACAGGAAAACACTTGATATATTCAGAAAAAGGTGCTAAACTAACTGTCAATTATACCGATTTAGACTAAGGAGCTTTTCATGAGTGTAGCATACACATCTGCAATCGCTGAAGTCATAAAAAAATTAGAAGCAGGCAATCCACTTCCACCGCTTGTTCCAGAGAAAGAGTGGAGCAGCGAACTTACAGATGAACTCGCAGCCTTGTCACTTGAAGACCTTTTCCAAGGACAATCACTGAAAGACGACATTTTCGGTGGTGCTATTAAAAGCGGTTTACTACTGTGGAACGATGCGTTGGACGATTCCCACGACGTATCACAAGAACTGGGGAACAACACTGGCAGTTATTGGCACGGTATCATGCATCGCCGTGAGCCGGATTATAGTAATGCCAAGTACTGGTTCGGTAGAGTCGGCACGCACCCGATTTTTCCTGAACTTCGGGAACGTGCTATCGCCCTTTTTAAAGAAACATCAAATCCATCGAATGCACTTGCACAGATCGGACAAACAATTGAAGCGCAAGAGCATTGGGATGCATACCAGTTTATTGATTGGTGTCAGGCTGCAGAAAACGATCTGGATTCAGATGTTGCCCGATTCTTGCAACAGGTACAGGCAGAAGAGATCAAACTGTTACTTGCATATTCCTATCGGAACGCCATTTAAGATGAATTATTCGGTTATCGTAGAAATCTAAGGAGATAGAAGATGTTATCACGTAATAAGATTACAGAGATGGGCGGTTGGTGTTACCTCCTTACTATCCTTACAAGCATATTACTATTAGTTTCTTGTGTGCCTACTACTCTTAATTCGACAGGTTCGGCACCAGTTCGAGTGAGCGATGGATACGCTGAGATTAAAGAAATTGAGGAAAAACTTTCAATAACCAGCGAACCGGTTACTGCGGAGATGTTAATCGAGAAATCAAGGACTTTTATCAAAGCACACCCGAAATATAAACAGGTGGGTGAGGTCTACCATATCCTCGGAACTACTTTGGTTCAGTTTGATCGGACTGAAGAAGGAATTGAGGTTTTAGAAGAGTTTATTAGGTACTACCCGCTTGCTACTTCCGTTGAACCGAGTTTGTTAACATTGGGATTGGCTTACGACAAAGCCAACATGCATGACAAAGCAGATGTAGTCTATGAAAAATTGGTAAATACGTCAAAGTACAGTAGCGGAGAGTCCGCCAAAACCGCACGGCAATTGTTGCAAATGGATAAATCTGAGAGAAAAGGTGCGCTTGAAGGATTACCTGATGGATCCGGCAGAACTAATTTTGTTGGTCAAGCGGCATTAGATTTTCAGGTAACAGACCTGAATGGTGAACCGTTATCGTTAGAAAAATTTAAAGGGCAAGTTGTGCTTCTTGATTTCTGGGCAACGTGGTGTCCACCTTGCATCGCGGAGATGCCGAACGTGAAGCGAACCTATGAAAAGTATAAAAATCAGAAGTTTCAGATTATCGGTATCAGTTTAGATAACGGGAAAGCACCACTTAAGGATTATATTGAAAAAGAAGGAATTATGTGGCCACAATATTACGACAACAGCAGCCAGATTTCCGATATGTACCAGGTCCAATCCATTCCGTCAACTTTTCTGATTGATGGTGACGGGATTATCCGTAAAACGAATCTCCGCGGAAATGCCCTTGAGGTTGCTGTTGGTCAACTTGTGCAGGAAAATATGGCGCAGTAGACGACTGAATGGGGCTGACACAGTGCCCTGTCCTACAATCAAAAGAACGTTCATGGTTTTCACAAATCTGAGGAGGTATACAATGTTTATCCGAAATCAAACAACACTAATTGAAAAAAAATACACAAGGTTCTCGGTTCGTAGTTTTAGCATCTTCGCAATTATTGTGCTACTCGGTTTTTGTGTTAACCTTGCCAGTGTTGATTCTGCGGAAACAAGCACAACTGTTAGTACAAAGGAAATAAGAGACAAATATGATGAAATTAAGACGATTGCTAAGAAACTTACTAATCAAAGTGTGCCAGAAGAATTGGAGAAATTAGTTGAAAAGTCAACGGATTTTATTGCAGCGTTTCCAGAATACAAACGTATAGATGAGGTCTACTACCGTCTTGGCAACGCCTTAGTTCGGTTGGGCCGTGTTGAAGAAGGTATTAAAGTTTCTGAAGAATTTATCAAGAAACATCCAGATGCGCGTTGGGTCGCACCGATTTTGTTAGAATTGGGTATGGCTTACGACAAGCTCGGTAAACATTATAAAGCAGATGAAACGTATAAAAAGCTGGTAGACCACCCAAAGTATGGTGACCGATCGTATGCCCAACAGGCCAAAAAGATCCTTGAACAAGATAAAGCCTCGCGAACGGGCGAATTACCCAAACCTCCTGGGGCAAGTTCTATACCTATAAGTGAATTGGTCGGTAAATCAGCACCGGATTTTCAGGTGAAAGATTTGAAAGGTGAAGAACTCTCGTTGAAAAAATACCGAGGACAAGTTGTACTTGTTGACTTCTGGGCAACATGGTGGAGAACTTATGAAAAATACAAGGATCAGAATTTTCAGATTATCGGTATTAGTTTAGATAGGTCAAAACAACCACTTGAGACGTTTATTGAAAGAGAAGGGCTTGCCTGGGACCACTATTGGGATCAAAGCCAAAAGATAACGACTCAATATGGGGTGCGAGGAATTCCATCAACCTTTTTGCTTGACGGTGCGGGCGTTATTCGTAAGACAAATCTCCGTGGGCATTCGCTTGAGGCTGCTGTTGGTGAATTGGTGAAAGAAAATCTCGCTAAACCTGCTGATACTTCCACGAAAACACCCGCATCCAAGTCAATTCCCGCAACAGAGATCCTTAAAAGGGATATAACTTCCCGACAAGTAGAACCGATTGAGTCAATCAGATCAGGAATAAATGAGTGGGTTGGCAAACCCGCTCCAGATTTTGAGGTGATGGATTTGCAGGGTGAAGCACTCTCGTTGGAGAAATACCGTGGGCAGGTTGTGCTTCTTGACTTCTGGGCAACATGGTGTGGTCCCTGTCTCGCCGAGATGCCCAAAGTTAAGAAGACTTATGACAAGTACAAAGACAAAGCCACCACTTGAAGCTTATGTTGAGAAAGAGGGACTCGATTGGATTCACATTTGGGATGAAAATCGTAAATTGAGAAATCTATACGGGATAATAGGAATCCCGACAGCCTTTTTGATTGACGGTGAAGGTGTTATCCGAAAAGCGAGTCTCGGTGGTTTTGATGTTGAAACTGCTGTTGCTGAATTGGTTAAGGAAAATCTTGCGAAACCTGCTAATCCAGCTCCACCTGAAAAAACACCCTCCGATTTTCCTACAGATAACCAAACGGTAGATCTTAAAGCGAAAGCAATTATTGCTGCTGCTGTTGCTGCCCACGGTGGGCTTGAGAAACTGCAAGCCGTGAAAAACATTGTGATTGAATCCGATAGTTTTGAACACTTTCCAGATGATTCCGTGCAGGATGAGGGACGGAGTAAATCTTACTTTTATACTAACAAACTCCGTAGCGATTGGTACATGGACGACAGCGTAGATAGTATAATCTACGATGGAAACACTTTGTATCAGTTGGAAAATGGAGAGAACAAACCTATTCCACCAGAGGCGGCTAAGTCTTTTATTGACTTCCTCAAAGATAGCCTTTTCCGAGAACCGATCTGGCTTCTGATAAACCTCTCACAAAACGAGATTCCCGTTCAATATATGGGAACGGCGAAGGTGAAAGATGTTCCTACATCTGTTCTTCTTGTTACGCAGCCTTCTGGGAGTGATCTCAAAATTTTCATTAGTGATGAAACACACTATGTGGTGCAGTTCAATTATAGTCTTGAGATAGGAGGAGTAACAAAAAACATGGAGACGGTATTTGAAAATTATCGTGATGTAGACGGCATTAAAATCGCGTATCATCGCACCACAAAAAACGGAGAATATCGACAAATTGCTATCACCGACATTAAGTTAAATGCTGAAATTGACGAAGCGCTGTTCAGTCCTAAAGAATCGAATGAATAGCCTCCAATTTTTGTAATCCCGATTTTCTTAAAGCGGGATCAGAAATCAGCAGGCGAAAACGACATCTGACCAGCAGAGGAAAATATGGTTCGCATCAGTTTAATTGCAACGCTAATTATCTGTGTGAGTATTTCCATTAGCATCCCTACAGCATACGGGCAAGACGCAGATTTTATGGGTGGTGGCGCGACGATCCGAGGTGAAGTTATTGAAGCAACTCCTGAACAAAAGCCAATTGCGGGTGTCACTGTAACAATTGTTAACAGCTTCACAGGTGAGACATATACTGTAACAACGGGTAAGGGTGGTGCTTACGAAAAGACGGGACTGCCTGCCGGCCGTTATACAATTGCTGTTCATAAGGAGGGTTATGGGGATCGAGTTGGCAAATCGAAGGTCGTTGGAGCAGGGGGCGAAATCTTTGACCGAATCAAGATGAGAAAAAAAGATAATATTATCACTTTTTTTCAGAAACATTTTTTCACTTGGCAACTCGTCGTTGGTTTCCTCCTTGGTTATGCTGTCGCGTTGATTCTAAATCCCCGTAGGTCCGGTGCTTGAGGAGAGCCAATGGCGCATGTCACTTTGAAAGATGTTACCAAAATTTATGACGGTGATGTTCTTGCAGTTGAAAAGGCAGATTTCCAAATCCCTAATGAGTCGTTTACTGTGCTTGTTGGACCTTCAGGATGCGGTAAATCAACAATCTTACGGATGATTGCCGGACTGGAGGAGGTTACTGAAGGTGACATCTATATTGACGACGAGCGCGTTAACGACACTCCGCCAAAGGATAGAGATATTGCGATGGTGTTCCAAAACTATGCACTATACCCACACATGACGGTGTATAAGAACATGGCGTTCGGATTGAAACTTCGCAAGTATCCGAAAAGCGAGATTGACCAACGCGTCAACAAAGCTGCAGATATCCTCAGTATTTCCCATCTGTTGAACCGCAAGCCGAAACATCTTTCCGGTGGCGAACGTCAACGCGTTGCAGTCGGCAGGGCGATCGTCCGACAACCGAAGGTATTCCTATTTGATGAGCCGCTAAGCAACCTTGATGCGAAGCTGCGCGTGCAAATGCGGATGGAAATCAGTCGCCTACACGACCGACTCAACGCGACTATTGTTTATGTCACGCACGATCAGGTTGAAGCGATGACGATGGGGGATCAAATAGTTGTTCTCAATCAGGGTAAAATCCAGCAGATTGCTGATCCGGGGACACTCTATCATAAGCCTGCAAATCAATTTGTCGGGGGTTTCATCGGCACGCCACCGATGAACTTTATTGAGACACACATTGTGAACAACGGCGATTCACCAAAACTAAGGTTTGAAGGCTTTGAAGTGGAACTAAATTCTCATCTGCAGTCAACTCTCAGCAAACTTTCGGGGAACTCGGTTACGCTCGGCATCCGACCAGAGAATATTCATATCGGTGAAAATGAGAAAAATCAGGTTTTGACGCAGGTGGAACTGGTTGAACCGCTCGGAAACCATGCGCTCCTCTATCTGCGGACAGAAAAGAGCAGTTTTGTTGCGCAATCTAATCTTGTCGATTTACCACAACATAACACACCTTTGAAGGTCAGTTTTGATATTGACAAAGCGCATCTGTTCCATCCAGAGACAGGAGAATTGTTGACAACATAATTTCAGTATTGTCCTCTTCAAAATCGGCCTTACAAGGTTTCCCTCCTACAAGACTTTTTCGCAACAAAACTTATAAAAGTGCTTGAATCTGCTGCCATGTCTTCACGTCTATCGGAATACCCTCTCGTTCTCGTTTGCGTTGTTCCTCCCAACCACGTTCCCCTGGCATCCAAATTGTATCAACCCCAGCAGCGCGTTTCGCAGACTTAAGATAACCGATAAACCGTTCTATTTCAGCACTGAATCCGGGAAATTCTCTAAAACTTGCAACATTAATCACAAACACAAACAATCCGTTACCCACGCGAGCATCTTCACTATGACTGCAACCCGCACTTGTCAGCGCGCCTGAAAGAATATCTACAATCACGCTAAGTCCAAAACCTTTGTGTGCGGATACCATCCCACCAAAAGGCAGTAAGGCAGCAGGCGGATCCCCATAGAAATCATCGGCATCAGTAGTTGGATCCCCTTCCGCGTTGATGACCCAACCTTCAGGAAGTGCATCATTGCGATGCTGTTTAACGCGAATCTTTCCCGATGCGACAACACTGGTAGACATATCCAATACAATCGGGTTTTGTCCTTCAATTGGCACTGCACATGCAATCGGATTGGTAGAGAGTCGTCCTTCAATACCGCCGTGCGGTGCAACACAAGTGCCACCCCCGTGGTCGTTTGCCATGAGCAATCCAATCATCTCAGCATCTGCAGCGAGGCACGCATATCCACCTAACCTACCCACCTCATTGCACCTTGACACAGCAACAGAACTAATATCTGTCTGTTTCGCCTTCTGAATTGCCAACGCAACTGCACGCGTGGCAATAACGGGACCGAAGCCCCAATTGCCGTCTAACACAGCGATAGATGCTGATTCGTGCAGTGTTTCTATTGACGCACCGGGCTGGATTAGTCCTGCTTCCAATTCTTGCACATATTTTGGGAGTTGTATCACACCGTGTGAATCGTGTCCAACACGATTGGCACCTACCATAGAACGGGTTACGATCTCTGCTTCATCTGCTGAGATATTCAATTTTTGAAAGACATTTAGGCAGATATCGGTGAGTTCTTCTGCGGTGAGATTCGGCATTATGGGAGTCCTGTGTGTCTTGTCAAAAGAATTTCATTATTTAATCAAAATTTTGTGCGACAATGGTGAGGTCTAATATGTTGACAACGCCATCTTTATTGACATCTACCTTCGGGTTATTGGGTTTCTCTCGAGAATGTTGACGACTCCATCGCCGTTAACATCTCCGAATCTGTAGTCTTGTCGCTCTCTTGCGAGTTCCAGCAGTTTGTGTGTTTCGATGAAAGCAGGGTCTAAATCAGATACTCCGTGAAGTTTAAGTATAGGTACGACATCCCAGACTTCATATACTTTTTGATATATATGGAATTTTTCAGGATTTCTATCAGGGTTAGGGGTTTCGAGATGTCCATAGTGTAGTGCATAAGGCGAAAACAGAAAGGAACTGATCGGATGAGGTTGATGTACAGGTGGCACATCCCCTCGCTTTGCCAACCTTTCATGTAAAAAGGTGACTTCATTGATACCTTCACCGCCGAGAA
>JAGWBU010000029.1:24917-25693 GCA_021295735.1 Candidatus Poribacteria bacterium
CGGAGCATTGTTCACGATGTACGAACTGATGTCGAGATGAAAGGCATCGACTTGGTAGATTTCCCATACGTTTTTTAATGCTTCAACGAACATTTTTCTATATGAGTGTGAAGCAGAATTGATCCAAGCGTATTGCACACGCAATGGGTATCCATTATTCAACCTTGATCCTATCTTTTCACCTGTCCAGGGGTGGCGCATTTGGTATTTCTCAAATTCCCCATAAAGCGGGTTAGACAGTGAAACGGCTACCATATTCGCATGTGGCATCACTCTGAATCCGTAGCGTTTTGCTTCTCTCAGAAAATCTCCGAAATTGGCGAAGCTCGTTACAGGTGTATAATCCGGATAATTGAGTGCCCATCCGGCTTCTCGCCAGTCCTGCGCGTATAAGAGTGTTTTTTCAGGGTCTACGAGTTGAGAGAGTTTTCCTAAAATGCCTGCCTCCATATCACTGTTATAAAAGGGACAACTTATCACCAATTCAATATTACTCACCCATGCGGGCATCTCGGAGCGGTCAGCGGGACCGAGTGCCTCGTGCATCCATTGTCTATGGCGAAGGGCAGGCACCTGCCAATCGCCCTGATAGGCATTCAATCGCCATGTCGCAGCCGTGATCTGTTTCTGTTGGTCAATAGGCGCGGGTGGATGTTGCCCAAAATTGAGGGCAAAACTTTCACCTTCGGTAATATATTCAATTGTTTTAAACTGGTATTGCGTATCGTCGCTACGGACGAAAACACCCCCACGTTCTCCTTGAAGAATAGCAAGTT
>JAGWBU010000029.1:25951-41045 GCA_021295735.1 Candidatus Poribacteria bacterium
CTTCTATTCCACCTACTCTCAATATAAGTTGTGTGATCGCCTTACTTTTGCTTTGCGTATAGGTTTCGTTGGTGAGTTTATTGTGAAAATGCGTCAGCACACCATTTTCAAAGCGTGCCAAATAGCGATCCGTTTCTGCTAAAACATTGCCTTGCTCATTAACCGTCAGTGTATTGGGGTAGACAGAGAGAAGTAAAACAAGTTGCAATATAACGATAGAAGCTATTAATTTTTTCATTACAATCTCCTTTAAATTAACCTGTTTAAAGTAGTCGGCATAATAGTGAGCGAAAATAAAGTGACCGTGTGTCCATAGCCTGCCTGCGCGAGTGAATCGGCGAGCATTGATTTGCCAGCAGCTTTAGACCCGTTGAGCAAAATAAAATTATGGGTTCGCATACTGTTCTCTGAGTTTTTTGAAACCGGGCATCATGCTATAATCAGCAGATTGCCAGACAGGATAATTGCCAGTCCCGACATCAAACCCCGCAAATTCGGAGATACCAACAACAACATTCTCAATGTTATCAAAATCCTCGTAGAAGATGAAATGACATTTGTGTTCATATCCACTATAGAGCGAGGGAAAGAACCTATAAAACACGTTCGCTCGAAGGAAGTAATACGCAAACTTATCGTCATCTATTTGATAATCTTTGAGGATGTTCTCCCTGTATTTTGTCCAAACTTTATGAGGGTTTTTCTGTTTGACTCCTCGGTCAAAGACTTGAGAACCGAACCAGTCCGTCAGGGCGTGCATGAACCGGTCTTTACGACCTAACACCACGATTTTAGGGGACTGATGGATGAGGTAGTCAGAAAATGCTAACCACTGAACGAGATTTGGATCCTCAGTACTAAAGTTGTGATACCGTAAAAACTGAATTGATAAGTCTCCTATACCGTTATTTTTCCTATAAAGATTCGGATCAACAGGGTTGGTAGAACCTCCATCTTTGAGATAGTTGAGAAAAGTCACCCCTGTCAATGAAGCACACTTAATACTGTCTTGTAGGAAGTGCGACCCTGACCTTTTTTGTGCGATAATAAGTAGTTTGGGTATCTCGATTTGATAGTCCATTTTATTCCTTTTTTATGATCATTAGAAAAACTCAGTTTTCAAGAATCTCATCTCTTGTATGCCTATTGTTTTTTTCGTTTCATCTTTCATAATAGGATCAAGATAGCTATATCCGTTCTCAACGATTGTTGCAATCAGAATGTCAGATGCTTCCCCTTTGCTTACATATTTTCTCTTTTCTTCCTGAATCATAGCAGGAGAGTGTAATTCAATAGTTATGAAAGTGGGTAAGAGAGGCCACTCCGCCATGTCATTGAAGATATAATGTTCATATCCGTCAATATCAAGCGCGAAGATGTCAAAGGTTGGCGGTGAAATTTGATTAATTAGATGCTTCATGGTTATGTAAACGTGCATCTTATTGTGGATTGGAAAATTATACCATTCACTTCCATGATATCTTGATGTTGGTTCTATCAAATAGTGGGCATCACTAATTCCGGCGCATATCCACGTGACGTTGGTGAAATCTTTATATCGATCACTATTCGCCACATGCGCTATAGATTCAGGTTCAATATCAATACCATAATACTTAAACGGTGTTGAATCTTCTGTAAACAATTCAGGAAGGATGTGCTGAGGTCGATCAAGTACCGTTCTCATGTAATCAACCCAATCATATTGAGTAAGGTATGCCCAATCTGCGCTTGTATTCAGGCCAAGTTGTATGCATGTTCTCATATATTAACCTATTTGTTGTGCGACAATGGTGAGGTCTAATATGTTGACAACGCCATCTTTATTGACATCTACCTTCGGGTTATTGGGTTTCTCTTCGAGAATGTTGACGACACCATCGTTGTTTACGTCTCCGAATACCCAGTTTTGGCGTTTCCTTGCGAGTTCTAATATTTCATACGTTTCTGTTAATTCTGAATCTAAATCTGATACCCCATCAAGTCTAAGGGTAGGGATTACCTCCCATATTCGATAGGCGTGGACATATTCCTGATACCTAACGGGATCTCTATCAGGATTAGGAAAACCTAAGTGTCCATAGAATCTGGTATAAGGTGAAAACAGAAAGGAACTGATCGGATGAGGTTGCTCTGTTAAACCAATTAACAGTTGCTGTGCAAAACTTTCATGTAGAAAGGTAACATCATTGATGAGTTCGCCACCAAGAGCGATACCGGGCATTGCTTCTCTCAATTCTTGATGAAGCAAAATATTGCCCTCTGCCATTCTCATTCCTTTAATAGAGTAAACATTATCTACACTAAAGCTGAGATCTAGATGAAACGCATCAATATTATAAGTTTCCCATACATTTTTTAGCCGATTTATCAATAAATTTCTAAAATCCTCTGAAGCAGTATTGATAGAAACATAACCTCTTAATGGGTCTGGAGAATCCAAATGTGCACCTACTATTTCTCCTGTAATTGGGCTAGTAATTTGGTGTTTTTTTATTTTTTCATAGAATGGATTAGCAGGTGAAACAGCCAGCATATTTACATGCAGCATTACTTTAAACCCATAACTATGCGCTTTCTGAAGAAATTCTCCAAAATTATCTGTTGGTGTATAATCAGGGTAATTCCAACGCCATCCTGCTTTTCGCCATCCTGTAACGTATAATAGTGTTTTTTCAGGATCTACATATCGAGAAAGTATATCTATGACACTTGTACCTACACTTTCTAAAGGATCAGCATGAGTTATAACTAATTCAATATCATTTACCCATGCAGGCATTTCTTCACGATTGGCAGGCTTTAGTGAATTATGCATCCATTCTCTATAAATCGTAGCGGGGACTTGCCAATCACCTTCGTAAGCATTTATTCGCCATGTAGCTATTGCTATTTCTTTTACATCTTCAAATGGAACATGGGGGATTTCCCAAAAATTAATGGCAAAATCTTTACCTTGTGGAATATACTCAAGTAATTTGAATCTGTATTGGTCATCATCGCTACGAATAAATACTCCTCCATGCTGTCCTTGAAGTATCGCAAGTTGTGCTTCCCACTTCCCTGGATATTGGTATCTAACTCTCTCTGCTACAATAGAACTGGGAGTAAGGATTTGCCCTCCTTTTACAGGTACAATGGTATCTACAACTTCTTCAGAAAGATTAGAAAATCCCCACGCAATATTTCCTATTCCTCCCATTTTCAGTGTCCCTTTTTGTTTAATGAGAAGATCATTTGTTTCAGTATCTATACTAATGTATAAATGTAAGGTTGCTTGATTGTCCTGTGGTTTACTTCGCCAATTATCTATATAGATGAGTTCACATTCAAGTGGAGAGGGTATTTTTATCTCTGATAAGTTACCTTTTGTTTCTAATTTTCGTCCACCAAATTGTCTAATTGATGTATATCCAGCCGCATTACCCCGCGTATAGTTTTCCTGCGTGAGTTTATTGTAAAAAGCTGTGATTACGCCATGTTCAAAGCGCACACGATAGTTATCCGTCTCCGCGAGGACATTGCCCGCTTCGTCAACCGTCAAAGTGTTAGCCGACCCAGCCGCAACTAAAACAAACTGCAATATCAGGATATACGCACATTTAGCCCAGAAACTTCTCATAACTTCATCTCCTTCTTGTGTTATTTCGTGTTTTCTATTCTAACGCATTTGCCACAATCACCAAGTCTTGAATATTCACAACGCCATCGCCATTGAGATCCGGTTCTGCTTCACCAAACGCGTTCGCAACCATCTTCATTGACATCCGCTATAGGGTAGACATCCGCTACAGAAAATATGTCCCAAAAATATCCTGTGGCTATATTTTCCAGTTTCCTGAGTGTTAGGGTCATACCGGGGTCCAATATCCAGGGTCCACGGATACGGAGGGTTGGTAGAACATCCCATACTCGGTAAGCCTCTTCAAACGCTTGGTAGTGTTCAGGCTCTAAATCTGGGTTTGGAACAGAAGTATGTCCATAAGAGGTTGTCCAAGGCGAAAACAGAAAAGTGCTAATCGGGTGTGGCTGTTCGCCTTCATGAATATTCCAACGTAGTGCCAAATTCACGTGGGGGAAGGTGACTTCATGAAGGTGTTCGCCACCGAAAACAACTCCGGGCATCGCTGCTGCCAACTCCTGATGCAGCAGGATGTTTCCTTCTGCTGGAGTTAAGCCGTCAATGGGCGGATTGTTTACAACAAGGTGATTGATGTCCAGATGCCATGCATCTATCGGGTAGGTTTCGTAAACCTTTTTCAGTTGCCCAACGAGGTATTCTCTAAATTCCTTTGATGCTGGATTGATATAAGCAAAACTGTTTTGGTTTGTAGAACCCTCCCAGCCCAAATTTTCTCTGACTATGTGCCGAAATTGATATTTCTCAAATTCTGGATAGCGTGGATGGTTCAGTGAACACCCGAGAAAATTCGCATGAGGCATGACCCGAAATCCATAAGCCTGTGCCGCTTCCACAAAATCACCGAATTCAGGTTGGGGCGTATAATCAGGATAGTTCACATCATAATAATACTTTCGCCAACCTTGTAGATATAACAGTGTGGTTGAAGGATTTACGTGTGAGGCGATGAGTGGGAGAATCTCCTTCTGGATACCTGGATAATTTAGAACGAGTTCAATGTCTTTGACCCATGCGGGCGGTTGCTTGGGTTGGAAAGCGTTTTCCATCCAGTCTCGGTAAATGCGTGCGGGCACTTGCCAGTCGCCTCGGTAGGCGTTCAACCGCCATGGAGCGGGTGTGATCTCATGCTTATCACGAAAGGGTGCGAAATTGTCCGTTTGGAAACGCATATCAAAATGTTCACCACTCCGTGTATACCAGACACCTTTAAATTGATAGGTTGTATCCGTGCTGCGGACAAAGAACCCGCCGCGTGTCCCTTGCAGGATGGCAAGTTGTGCCTCCCATCCCTCTGGATACGCGAAACCTCTCCTGCTAAATTCAGTGGCATTATTAATAATTTGACCGCCGTTTGCTGGCAATATGATGTTAACCTGTTGGCTATTGAGGTATCCGCATCCCCACATAACACCTACAAGCCCACCGAATGCCGAGGTCCCAGTTTGATGAATCACCAAATCTTGGGTCTCTGAATCTATCATTATACGCATCCGCACGGCTTTATCTGTTCTATAATCAGAGTGATACGCGATTTCTATCACAAGCGGGGATAACCTTTGGGTTTCTATGTCCCAATGCTCATTTAGAGTTTCTTCCCTTCCATAATGTCCCTCCTCATGTTGTATTGAGATACCACTTTGCTCATTTGAATCGTCTTGCGGTGGGAGCGTATAAGTTTCCTGCGTGAGTTTATTGTGAAAGCGCACCAGCACCCCATGTTCAAAGCGCACCTGATACCGATCCGTCTCCGCAAACACTTCCCCTTGTTCTCCCAGTGTCAAAGTGTTCGCCAACACAGCAGCCACTAAAACGAACTGTAATATCACGATATAGGCACATTTACACAATAACTTTCTCATAAATTTATTCCTTACGCCTCTCTTAATGTTTTTCCTGAGTTTTGGGATTAGAAATAAAGGAAGGGATTATTTATCTTTCGTTTGTTTGAAGATTTCTGCTATCCGCTCAGCGAAACGGAACGCGCTATTATCATCTGGCGCGTAGCCTATCACCTCTCGTGCATTGGTGATACTCCAGAACTTATGTGAGTTGTCGCTGATGCCGTAGAAAATCTGGAATGGGATTCCGTTTTCATCTTCTATGTTCTCTGTTTCAATGCTCTTGACAAAGAGTTGCACCTGATCGCGAACACTTAGATATGCGCCGAGTGCGCGGTGCATCTTCTGATAGTTATCTGCTGTGACGTCATCCATATCAGTCTCTCGCGGTGCGCCGATACGGATCTGTACATTTTGGATCTTCTTATTTTTTCTGAAACCTGTCGCAAAAACAAAACCGAGATGCTCATAAGCCTCTTTTGCCCACCCGTAGAAGTTATCTGACAACGGACGCATCTCTGGTGTTACGAAATCCCATTTGCCTGCCCAGATGAGCCTTTCATAATAGTCTGCTGCATGGTTAGAACTACAGACAACAACGCGCCTGACATCCATTTCAAAGCAGGTATGGTAGACGTTGTATGCCATCTGAATGTTATTGAGTTCGTTTTCAAAACCGCCACCTTGGAAAGCACAGTGGACAACTGCGTCAACACCTTCAAAATAGTGTTTGTATAGGTCACGGTCAGGGTTGCTAACGTCAACGACTTGAATATCTTTAACCTCTTCACCTTGCCGATTTGTGGTTCTCACGTCAAGTAGAACGAGATCGTAACGTTCCCGGAATGCAGGTAGCATCCGTCCGGCTATATAGCCTGATGCACCGGTGATTAGGACTTTTCTGCGGTTTGGCATTTGTTTTTGATGTTTCCTCTTGTCACTATTTAATGAGATTTAGGAAGTTGGTTTATGCGCTGCAATTTTCCGCTTTACTTCTTCCATTAATCTGTCCAACAAAGGATGTGATCCAGGTATCTTAAGTGCAAAGTTGTAAAGTGCGTAATCGTTAAGGCTTGCCTTTTCAAAACCGTGGGCAGGTTTGCTCAGAAAACGAACCAGTAACTGGAAAAGTTGTTTTCCTCTAAGTAAAAGTTTATATGCGGATCTGATTTGTTGAACACGATTTGGATTAGGAGTGCGAAATCCTTGGCGTGTACAAAAACCTGTGTCCAATTCAGTTTGACCAGGCAGAATCATTTCGTCACAATGCAGATCAAGATTTGGAGAATTTCCTGCTAAATACTCTTCAACTGCAAATGCGAACCATGTGCTGATAGAATCCAGAATTTGTTGATGTTCCGCTGTTTCGTTTTCATCTAACAAGCGTTCTAAACCAGCATCTGAATACAAGTCGTTTTCAATACTGTATCCACTCGTCCAAATGACATCTTCGTACCCCGGCTCAATCCCTGAAAACAACCACATATCCTGATCCGCGATGAATGCAACAGGAACTTGAGAAAATTCACCTCTGCGTTCGTAAATCTGAAGTAATTTGTTTCTTCCACCCGAAGGCAATAAAACAACATCAAGTATTCCAATTCTTTTGGCTAATTCCCTATAGATGATTACATCATCGTCCCCTTCAACAACAATATTAGGTTTTCGAGCGCGGCACAGAACGCCAACTAAATGGTTTACTGTCATTGGGTTTGGTGTTGGCATTCAAATTTTCCCCTGATAACCTTGGGTATCACCTAACATAAATTCTTTGTCAGGATACATGGTATAGATGAAAGGCGAATGGGTCGCTATGAAAAATTGATTATTTGTTGCTTGTTCAAGCAAAGTAGATAAGAGTAGTCTTTGCCAATCTACGTGTAGGCTTAATTCGGGTTCATCAATGAAAACAAGTGTGTTTTTGTTAAAGGCGTTGTAACACAAAAAACTGAGCATCTGTTTCTCACCAGAGGAGAGCTTGTCAGATGATATTGCTTCCTTTGTCAAACCAAGGGCAATTCCTTCTGTTCCTTCACTAAGGGTAATTCCTTCTATGTCTTCACTATGTGCAACATGTCCTGTGACATGGACTGCTTGATACTCTAGGATATTCCTAGTAAGATCAGATAACACAGAAAAAGGTCTAAGCAAAGTTTCACGTTCTGCAGTAACCTGATCAACCCTTTTTTGTATATCCTCTAATACTTCATGCGCCTTTTGAGATGTTTGAGTTTCAGCTATTTCCTTATTACCAAAATACTCTTTAATTTTTCGAGTAATTTCTTGAGACAACTCTACTTGAAGATCGTCTATTTTTTTAGAAATAGGGACGAATTTCTGGGTTAACAGTGAGGCTATATCATTGGTTGAAATTGAAGCAATGAATTTGTGGTCATAGACTGACACTGCAGACGAGAATTCTGATATTGCTTCTTGAAGTCTCCCAGATGCCCTGCGATTCCGATAATCACTTTCTGAGTCGATCCTTCTAGAAAGGTTAGAAAAACCACCTTCAATTCTCCTAAATGTTGGAAAAAATAAACTATTCTTCATAGCACTCGCTATATCAACATTAAGTTCAGGTAAATTTTCTATGTAATCCCGTCTATCGGGGTACCCAGTTTCCTGATCCACAGTAACTGTAAAATTCACGTCTTTCGAGAAAGAATTCTCCTCACTGAAAAACTTTATATTGCCTGAATCAAGGCGGGTTATAGTCAGAGAGAACAAGTCTGTGACAATCGAAACAGAATCAAACGGAATTTCAGGATAAATTCGCTCAAGATTTCCACTAGTTAGGTACCAAATGAGCTTTAGCAAAGTTGTTTTACATGAACCGTTTGGCCCGGTAAAAATATTCAAGTCTTCATTGAACTCAAACTCACCATCAAGACGATTATTGAGTCCCTTAACTTCAAGTCTTTGTATCATCTGTTTTTACCTCACAGAGATGTCTTCAACGTAAAATCTGAATACCTACGGAATCTTCAACTTCTCTTTACAGTGCCGAGTGAGCATTTTCATCTCGTCAATGACCTGCGTCTCAGTTTGCATCAGTTGGCAATAAAAAGGCGGGACAGGTTCTCTTCTAAAGAGTTTATCAAAGAAACTGCGTTGTGCTTCCGCAGGCACTTCAAAGCGCGATATTTCTGTCCGTGACGGATCTATTCCCAAGTATTCAATTGAGAGATAGTGTGCTGCGTCGTCTTTCTTAATTTTGCCTTTACGGATACTGCCGGTGATCTTCCGTCCGTAACTTACAGCATAGACTCTACCTGTCGTTTGACTTAGGACGGTATAACCGCCCTCGTCAATAGATTCATTCCAACACTCCTCAAATCCATTCTCTGGGAGACGTTCGCGAAGTTCTTGTGCAGACCGTACCACAAACCTGTTTTGATGTAAGATTTTAGTGATAGGAAATTCCTCATCCTGCTCTGTTAGTGGGAGAGGGCCTGTCAGCAGATCGACGTTATCAAGTGTCCAAACCACACCATCTCGGATACCTTTTGCCAAGTTCAGATGTTTTTCAACAAACTCTCCGTTTAGCGGATGCAGGTAGTAACCTTTGTTACCATTAAACACGGCGCGCAATTTTCGGCGATGATCAATTACAGAAAATCGCTTTTCAGGAACAGGGACCTCTAACTGGAGGGTGTATCCTGTATCCAAATCGGTTGTAAGATTTAATTGCGACTTACGCAGTTGGGCAAGACGTGTCAATGCTGTCTGGCTTTTGGACAGAACGCGTCCAATTAGATATTCACTTCGGAGTGCGGGGATTTCCGTGGCGAGCCGTTCAAGTGTAGCAGCATCAAGTTTCTCCAACATAACCTTGTGTTCCCAACGGGTGCCGCGTTCATGTGCCAGAATTTGAAACTGCTGTTTATCGCCGCTGGTACGAATATATCCGAGTGCTGTCCACGGATCAAAGGTTGCGCGGTAGTATCCGCTTGTTTCAGCATCTCCACCTGCTAAGACACAATCTCGCCTCTCATATCGGGAATAGAGACCGAATTGAAATTCATACGTTTCGTAGCTTTCTAAAGCCTTTCGCAAATCGCGCGCGAACTCACTTCCGCGTGAATACTTTCTGAAAATCTGTTCAGTACGTTGTGGTTGATTGAGCGCGTCAAGGAATGATCCGATAGGGATACCCGCCTCTTCCACACCTTCGTCCTCGCTTTTACCAAAGACCTTTGTTTTGGTTTTGAAAGGCGGGTTTTTGAGCGATACATCACGTTGTGAAACGAGTTGTAAAGCGGGATCGTCTGCCATCCCCGCGAGGGTCGGGGCATCGCCAAGGATCTCTGCTAATTTCACATCGTCAATTTTTTCCATTAAAACGGTCCCGCGTTTAAGTTCCGCGAAATGGATAATATCGTTGAGACTATACTGAAGTGGTGCACTGGAAGAAAGGTTGTCGTAGTTAGAACGATGGAACCGGATACGCGGCTTAATCCGAAAGACAGGCGTGAGACCGTAATCCTTTAGCAATGCATACAAGGTCACGGTATAGGATTCCTCGTGAACCTTCTGTGCCAGGATACCACGTTCGTTTGGCTTATTGTCAACGATTAACCGCTCTTGTACAAGACGACTATCGTTCCCAAAAATAATCATCCGATGTTCTTCTCTATTATCATCAACTAACATGGATCCGTCCCCCTTTATTTTTAGACCTCGTATCCAAATTTGAGGTTCATCCCGCTTTGAGTCTCTGTCTTGCTAATGCTGCTGCGCCAAGCACACCTGCATTATCTCCCAGTTCCGCCTTCACAATCTGAACTCCTTTTAACGTATCGGGTAGTGCGTACTTCTTCACAGCTTTGCGAATATCGTCAATGAATGTATCATCAAGTGCTTCAACAACACCGCCACCTAACACGATCATCTCTGGATTTAAGAAATTCACAATAGAACCGATACCAACGCCAAGATATTTTGTGACTTCTTTGAATACTTTCAGTGTCAATTTATCCTTGCTACGAAGTGCTTTAGCTAATGTGCCACTACGTATTAATCCGAGATCGCCATCAGTAAGTTGGGTAAGTATACTTTTTTTACCTTTTTTCAGTATAGCTTTTTGGAATTGCTTTGCCATAGCGGTACGACTCGCGAGTGCTTCTAAACATCCACGGGTGCCACATCCACACTTGGGTCCGTCTGCCTTGACAATGATATGTCCGATTTCACCAGCTGTCTTGCTTGCACCGTGGAAAAGCGCACCGTTCAGAATAATGCCACCCCCAATGCCAGTGCCAACAAAAATTCCGACCAAATTCTGAACGTTTTGTCCTACTCCAAACGTGTGTTCGCCAAGCGTTCCTACATTCACGTCGTTGTCAACGAATGCAGGAATGTTGATGCGTGCTTCCAACTCAGTCTTCAGCGGCACATCCTTCCATCCGAGATTCGGAGCAAAAATAACGACTCCTGTTTCCGGGTCAAGCGGTCCGGGTGCGCCAATTCCAATTGCACTGATTGATTCTGTGTTAACATGAGATTCGTCAATCGCTTTTCGGATACAATCTGCGATTCGATCAATAACGATGGAAGTATTGCTTTTCGCGTTTGTTGGAATTTTAGCTGTACCGAGGATATTACCTGCCTCATCAACAACGGCGGCGAGAATCTTAGTGCCACCCATATCTACTCCGACAACATTCGTGTTCATTTTTATTTCCTTTATAGTCAGTGTCGTCTTGGTGCGAGTTTTCTATGACGTAATAAATGCGAGCAATTTTTGTTTAAAGTCTGTTACTGATAATTGTTCCCATTTTTCTAAAAACGCCTGATAGTCGGAATTGCGAGTTTCGCTGGTACGTTCGATAAGTACATCAACCCCTGACAATTCAGCGGGTTGAAGATTTTCTTTATAATTTGTTAGCACCTCTAAGACAACATCAATATCGTGTATATCGCCAAGTATATCTTGCAATTCAATAATAGTTTCAAGAAAATCAGAAAAATGTTTACCGTAGTTTACAGCGAAAAACTCCATTGTATACCGGAGCCGTTTAACAGAAATTCGCATGTTGTGTAGTTCTTCACGTCGCGCGGGGTCTCTAATAAACTGCTCCCAACTATAAACCTCTTCAACCTTTTGTGGAAGTATGATACAGGCATTCTCGCGAAAACTACGTTTCGGATTGAGTCCTGTGATTTTTTGCGGTTTTGCCATTTCATTCATGTGCCTCAAAAAACGTCAGAAATTGCATTTCAAAATCGCTTACATCAAGTTCTGTAAATAGGTCCAACATCGGTTTTCGCGCTTCTTTTCGTTTCTGTTGTAGGTGTTCAATCAATCCTTGGATATCACCCTGTCCCGCTTTCGATAAAGTCTGCAACTCGTTTTGAAAATGCCTGATGAGAACATCAAGATCACGGACCGTTCCCATTGTCCGTGTGATAGTTCTTATCTGTTTATAGTGTTTTTTGAACGGTTCTTTTTGAAAACATTCAGCGAAGTTGTCCATTGCGGCACGCAAACGTCGTGAGGCGACACGCATATCATGCACGAATTCGATATCTGTGCCATCAATTGCGCCTGCTTTATGGGACATCATCTCGCGGAAATAACTCACGATAATCTGTTTTGCCCAGACTTCCAAAGTTTTATCGGGTGAGATATCATTGAACTCGATTGCTGTTGACACTGTTTCACCACCTTTTTAACTATAGCCTTGAATTAAAGATTTCTTAAAAAAGGAATATCTTCGCTAACAAAAAGTAGGTAAAAATCCCAATGACATCAATTGCAGTTGTAACAAACGGTCCAGTTGCGACTGCAGGGTCAATACGGATACGTTTGAAAAACAACGGAATAATTGTCCCTACCGTTGCGGCAATCATCATGTTAACAAAAATAGCAAGTGCCACGACAAGCGGCAGCTTCCACGCATATTCTCGAAATTGCGGAAAGAGACTGGCAAAACCTCCAAGCAAGACGCCATAAGTTGTTCCGAGTAATGCCCCCGTGCTGAATTCACGCCATAACACCCGCCATGTATCTTTGAGGTTAACTTCCCCAATGGCAATACTCCGCACGATAATGGTAGAGGATTGTGTTCCTATATTCCCGCCCATTCCCATGATTATCGGGATAAAAGCGGCTAAGGCCGCAATTTGCTGCAACTGCGCTTCAAAAATGCCGATGATATAAACAGCAAATAAACCGCCTCCAAAACTGGCAAGCAGCCACGGTAAACGTGCTCGAGTGTTCCTAAAGATGGAACGGGAGGTAATATCCAGATCGCCGGTACCTGCCATTTTCAGCATATCTTCGGTATTTTCTTCTCGAATAACATCAACTACATCGTCAATTGTCACAATACCGACCAGCTGCCCGATACTATTGATAACCGGAATAGCAAGTAAATTGTAGCGAGCGACTGCACGAGCAACCGTTTCCTGCGGCATGTCGGTATGAACGGTGTATAGGTGCGATGTCATCAAGTTTTTGAGCGGTGTATCTGGCTTTGTTTGCACCAACTGCCGTAACGACAATACTCCTTTTAGTTTGTTTTCTTCGTCAATAACATAGACATAGAAGGTGATCGGCGGCATTTCTACTTCAGTGAGTTCTCGAATCATCTCTGTTGCTTCAGCGGCAGTTGTTTCTTGAAGCAACGCTAAATAATTCGGCGACATGATAGCACCCGCTGTTTTTTCTTCATATTCAAGGAGCCGTTCAATATCCTCAGAGTTTGCTCCTTCAATGAGATTAAGCAATTCCTCCTTCTTTTCTTCGGGCAGATCCGATAGAACTTGTGTTACATCATCCGCAGGCATTGTGCGTAAGACGTTTGCTACAACTGCGGATTCTGTTTCCTCAACAAACTCGCTTATGTCCGCACTATTCAGATCACATAGGACCTCCCCCATACGATTTTCTTCAATTAGAAGCGTAAAAAGACTATTTTTTGCTTCGGGACGGAGACGCGGAAACCAACGTGCGATGTCTGCTGAATGCGTTTTTGCAATGATATTCCGAAGATTTGGGAAGGCACGCCGTTGAATCAAGCGAACAACGGTAGAGATAAACAGTTCATCAACATCATGTGTTGTAATGATTGTTTGACCTTCCATATCTGTATTCGTAATTTACCCTTTTTATTGTGCCAGTTTTTAGGATTTCGAGCGGTGTCGGAGCAGATGATCGGTGAGAACGAGCGCTGCCATCGCCTCTACAATTGCAGGAGCACGGACCAACACGCATGGGTCGTGCCGACCACTTGCCTCTAATGTCACCTCGTTTCCGTCCATATCCACAGTCTGTTGGGGTTTGCCAATTGTAGCTGTCGGTTTGAATACGACTTGAAACACAATATCTTCGCCGTTTGAAATGCCGCCTTGTGTGCCACCAGAATTGTTTGTGCGGGTACGAATCCGTCCAGACTCATTATAGAATTCATCGTTGTGTTCAGAACCTGTCATAGTTATACCGCCAAAACCGGACCCGATTTGAAATCCCATCGTTGCAGGAAGTGACATCATTGCCTTCGCCAAATCTGCCTTGAGTTTGTCAAAGACAGGTTCGCCAAGACCAACAGGAACGTTGCGACAAACCGATTCAATGATACCACCGAGGGAATCCTGGTCGCGCCGTGCTTGATCAATACGTTCTGCCATTTTCGGACTGACAATTGGGTCAGGACACCGCACCGGACTTGCTTCTATCTCATCAAGTGTTACCGTGTCTGTATCTACTGAGGCTTCTAATGTATGAATCTGTTTGACATAAGCGAGCGTTTCGGTTTCACATCTCTCCCGCAGGATTTGCTTTGCGATTGCACCTCCAGCGACGCGACCAATGGTTTCTCGCGCACTTGCTCTGCCACCGCCATGCCAGTGCCGAATGCCATATTTCTGCTGGTAGGTAAAATCCGCGTGTGAAGGACGGTAGAGGTCTTTCAGGTGTTCGTAGGCAGATGGACGTGCATCCTTATTCCAGACCAGCATAGAGATAGGCGTGCCAAGTGTTTTGCCTTCAAACACACCGGAGAGTATTTCAACAACATCTCCCTCCTGGCGAGGTGTCGTAAGATGGCTCTGCCCAGGTCTGCGGCGATCAAGTTCATATTGGACAGCGGGGACATCAAGGTCAATCTGCGGCGGACACCCATCCACAACAACACCTATAGCAGCACCGTGTGATTCTCCCCAAGTTGTAATCCGAAAAAGGTGGCCGAATGTATTCATCTGTTTTATTTCGATAGGCACACTTTGGGTGCCTGTCTTTATTTTTTTGAGTGTATATTTTACATTTCTTGTGATATACTATATCAAATTGTCAATAAATATGCAAGTAATTTGACATCAGCAGGGTGTGTAAAGTTTTTGTAGAAAACCGCACAACTCCTATTGTAGGGGCGGGTCTCTGGGGAATGCCAAAAGGCATTCGGACCCGGTGAATGACTAAAGACGAATGCGCCAAATCAACGGTCCGAATGCCCTTTGGCATTCACCGTATGGCATTCGCCATGGTTCATACCGTTGATTTCTTGATTTGGTGCCTGCCCGTTGCATAGCACGTCCTGCGCAGTGGCGGGGCACCAAATCAACGGTATGAATGCCTTATGGCATTCCCCGGGACCCCGCCCTACAGTGG
>JAGWBU010000174.1 GCA_021295735.1 Candidatus Poribacteria bacterium
ATGTAAGTATTTGGTATACTTCATAATAACAAAGGGGTTCTCTATTTACCAGTTTTTAATTATCAAACTCACGTTATTATATTATCAATCCCTCCGATTAATCAACAAAAAACAGTCAGATGTTGCGGTGTGCTAGCCTCTGATGCATCTCTCACTGAGTCAATAAACTTGTTAACTTATACGATAAATTATTTGCATATAAGTTGACAAAAGCCACAAAAAAGGTATAAAAGATGTAAAGAATATAAGCGGTATATAGAAAGTCCGATACGCATAAACGAGAGGTAAAAGATCTTATATTTCTCAAAAGCACTCAGAAATCAGTGTCTATCTATGGTCTCTCAATACGCGGTTCTGAAAATGCTAAAAAATACTAATTGATAAACCTCCATTATGTGAAAAAAGCACTTTATTTTCAATACAAAATAGAATAAATTGTCCATTAAATGGGTTTTTTATAGGTATTTCGTATTGATGTTATTAGGTTTAGAGGAATTAGAAAAACTTCACTCATGTAAAATGTGTGTGCGTTTGTTTTCACGAAGTCAATGGTCATAGGGGTAAAAAGTATCATTTGCACTTATTTTTTACATGAGCCGAACAATTGTGAGAAATGTCAGAAGATGAAGTCGCGGCATTCTATGATTTCTTGAGACTTGCTTTACATCAACTCACAGAATGATCAAAATAGAAAAACACTAAGTCAGTTTGAAAAAGATGATCGGATTGTCCCAGGACGCGTTCTTTCACGCACTTCTATGGTTTAACTACAGAGAGAATAAAGGTATCACAACGTTGGACAGATGTCCGCCAAAATCACCAAAATGAGAGACTATGACTCTCGCTTTTCTTTGAATCTGGCAATTGCGCCGCGTTCAGCCATCTCTGCGCGTGCATAATGCGCCGGCATTTGTGAGTTCTTCCATCTACCTGCGACTTGTAGGTCAACGACAGAGGCACCCGCTTTGGCAAGAGATACCGCAGACCCTACCCGCAGGGAATGTCCTGATATAAACCCATTGACACCGGCATCAGCAGCCCGTTTCTTGACAATCCATCTTGCAGAGACATCTGTAAGACGACCAGTCTGAATATGTCCACCCCGGCGTATCGGTCTGAATAGTGCTCCGCGCGTAATTTCTGCCTTCTCTCGATACTGGCTAATAGCGTTCCTTGTATCACTTGTGACATACAATGCTACACCTTCACCTTGTTGATCTGTCTTTGACCTTTGGACAATCAGGGTGTTTTGTTTGAAGTGCCCACAGTTGACCGCGACCACTTCAGAAACGCGCAGCAGACAATCGGACATCAGCCGTATCATTGCACTATCGCGAAGTCCCGCCACAGATTTATCCGCCTCAGCGAATGCGCATACACGTTCAACATCAGCCCATACAAGCGCATCTACTTGACCGCGCCCGCGCCCTTTGGCATCGCGCCGGATAGACTTCAATCTCTTTTGACTGATAGTGAATGAAACATCTTGCCCTTTCACATTGCTGAAATACCATTTGACCGCCGCTAAGTTGACCGATAAGGTGCTTGGTGCTATTCCTTTGGCATCTAAGGTTGAGAGATAGGCTGCCAATTGTATATCCGTAATGTTGTCCAGTGTTTCACCTTTCTCGGATAGGAATTCATCAAGTTGTCGCCAAGCCAGTTGATATGCGCGTCTGGAATTTGGAGATAATGCATCCCACGCAATGCCAATCCGGAGTTTATCCTCATCTGTGAGTTGTAGATCGGTGGCTTGGTTGATGTGAACTAATGTTTGCATTTTATTGTGTTATTGTTTCGGATGGAATTGGCGTTCCGATTGTCAACCAGAAAATGAAATGCGGGTATATATATCCCGCAGTGGCAATTCGCATTCAATGGAATGGAACTTCAGGACATCTTCCGGTGCTTCAAACGTCTTTCCTACCCACTGCGTCTCAATCAAACGATGGTGTTCAACACGCATCCTATCTTGTGATACAAGGATATATTCTTGTAAGGACATAAGTTCCTGATAGTGTGCGAATTTTTCGCCTCTGTCAAACGCCTCAGTTGATGGTGAAAGTACCTCTACGACAAGGATGGGGTTCAAGAGGGTGTCGAAAACATTATCTTCAAAACGGGGTTTATCGCATACAACAACGACATCTGGGTAAAAATAAGAACCTGCCAGCTTCGTTTTAACGCGCATATCGTTACTGTAAACTAAACAACCGCTTCCCCTTAATTGAATGTTTAGTTCAGTGGCTATATCTAAAGTAATGAGATTATGCGCATTACTCGCTCCGGACATTGCGAATATCTCACCGTAGATGTATTCGCTTTTATATTCTGCCCTGCGTTCTGCAGTGAGGTATTCCTCAGGTGAGATGTATTTTTCGGCTGCAACAGATGACATGCTTGCCTCCCTGAATGATAGTTATGTGTTCTGCAAGCATTTTAGCACATAACAGGTAAAACTGCAACATACGCGAATTGCTGTCTTAGTTAATGTGAACTCATATTGCCTTGTTTTGTATTCGTTTTTGAGTGGAAATAGAATTCTAATAGCCTTTGATAACTATAATTATCAAAGGCTATTATAGCATGGATAGAAGACAATCTCAACCAAAATCATCCGATACGGAGAATATAGCAGAAATAAATCGGTTATCTATAGTATCAAATTTGATACTATAGATAACCGATTTATTTCTGCATAATACTTGATTCTTATATGATCGTTCCTGTTATTGTATATGCGTTGATAAGGTAAACTCTTTAAGACATTATGTACAACAGACTTACAGCATAGTACTTAGGAAGGAAGATACTGCCTGCAAATACATCATTTCTTATTATTTTAATAATGGCACACTTCTTGCATTTATGATTAGGTGGATGTAGATATATTTGAATATTTGAGGAAACTGGAGAATATTGGTTGGAGTCAGTTAAATGGATCGTATCAAACCTCAAATCACAAAAGAGATACTACCTGAACTCGACACAATGGAGCTTAATGATAAGGAACTGCTACTTGCTAAGGAAACTGCTATGTCTTTCGATGAAGTGAGCGTTCGCCTTCAAAACATAACTAAACAATTCCCAGGTGGAGTTATCGCCAATCAGGATGTTACTTGTGAAGCAAAAAAGGGTGAAATCCATGCTATCCTCGGTGAGAATGGCGCTGGAAAGACCACCTTGATGAAAATACTTGCAGGTTTCTACACCCCAAATACCGGGCAGATTGAAATTGATGGCCAAGAGATGGTATTTCACAGTCCTAAAGATGCCAAATTAGCTGGTGTCGGCATGGTACATCAACACTTTTCGCTGGTTCCAGCGTTGACCGTCGGCGAAAACCTTGCTTTAGGTTCTCCTGATGTACCATGGTTCTTGAAGCCAAAACAGTGGAGCCAACACCTTATGGCTTCGGCGGAGAGCTTAGATTTCGATATCCGTCCAGATGTAAATGTTTCACAACTCTCTATGGGTGAGCGACAGCGTGTCGAGATTTTCCGGTTGCTACTTGAAGGCGCACGCGTCTTGGTCTTAGACGAACCAACTTCTATTCTTGCACCAAAAGAAGCTGAGCGTCTTTTTACACATCTGCGAGAGTTTGCCGAGTCTGGGCACACTGTTTTCCTTGTCACGCATAAAATTGACCATGTAAAGGCAATCGCTGACAAGGTTACCGTTCTGAGACATGGCCAAGTTGTCGCAACGCGAGAAACAACCGAACTAGATGAAACAGGTTTAGCAGAGCTTATGGTTGGTCGGCCTTTTGAAATGAGCGCGCCAGATCGGCCCATGAGAAATGATGTGTCTGAAAGCGAACTCGCCTTAGAGGTTCAGAATCTTACTGTCGCTCCTATATCTTGTCCAGTTGGCTTGACTGATGTTTCCTTTTACCTTCGAGCTGGTGAAATTCTTGGGGTCGCCGGAATCAGCAGTAATGGACAAGACGAGTTAGTTGCTGCTTTAACAGGAACAACTCAATTTGATGGGGATATCCACCTCCCACAGACCCAAGATCACCAAATTGGATACATACCAGGAGATCGACAGGGTGTTGGAGTCGCGCTACCTCTTACTGTTGAAGAAAATTTAAACTTGCGAAATTTTCGACAGGACGATTTCTCATTCGGACCTCTAATGAATAAGTCGCGATTGGAATCCGAAGCAAGAAAAAAGATTGAGAGGTTCAGTATCCAGCCCGCTGATCCTAATGTTAAAACTTCGACGCTTTCTGGAGGTAATATTCAGAAAATCTTGCTTGCCCGTGACGCAGTAAATCCCACCGCGGGCTTAGACATCGCGACTGTGGATTTTGTCCATCGAGAGATAACGCAACAAGCAGACGCTGGGGCCGCTGTTCTTCTCGTATCGGAAGATTTGGATGAGCTTCTTGTCTTATGCGACAGAATTCTTGTGCTATTTAATGGAAATATCGCGGGAACCTTTGACGCTGCCCAAGAGGTCCGAAATTCTATCGGTCTGGCGATGAGCGGAATAGGTACATCCCATAAACAAGAAGTCCCGCAAGGACACTCAAAGTTAGTTATGGAGTTTCAGAATGCAACCGAGTAATTGGATAAATCGCTGGGATAGACAGCGGGTTTTTGTGCTGCTTTCGTTGTTGGCGGCTCCGTTGTTGATGGCCATCCTACTTCGTGCAGTAGATCCTGTTGCTATCTTCTGGGCGGTCATCGTAAGCGGTTTCGGTAGTCCTCTCGGACTTACAGAAGCCATTACACGAATGACACCGATTTTCTTGTGTGCTTTGGCAGTGGCTATTCCAACAAGAGCAGGGCTTTATAACATTGGGGGTGAAGGTCAACTCCATTGTGGTGCCATCGCCGCGACTGCTTTAGTGCTTTATGCGCCATGGCTGCCCCACTTTATGATGATCCCTCTCATGATACTGAGCGCTATGGTTGGCGGAGCGTTGTGGGGAATAATTCCCGGACTCCTACGTGCCCGTTTTCAAGTCAATGAAATTCTGGTCAGTCTGATGACACCTTGTTCACGGTCCATGGAGAGACCCTGATGCCCTTGGTTGGCCTTATTCGGCACCTTTCCCTGAGTGGGCGGTACTGCCAACTTTTGGTAACTCAAACGTTCATCTCGGTATTTTGCTCGGTTTTGTTGCAGTGGGGCTCGCCTATTTCGTTTTGCGCTACACCACTTGGGGGAGAGCCATCCGTTTAATTGAAGCAAATCCAAGAACAGCGAGATACGTGCACATTAATGCAGCGAAATATATCGTGATACTCATGGCAGTCGGCGGAGCGATGGCAGCGCTCGCCGGACTCGGTGAAGTATCCGTTATTCAAAATCGCCTACGTCCTGGAATTTCTTCGGGTTACGGTTATACAGGATTTCTGGTTGCGTGGTTGGCACGAAACAACCCTATAGCTATCATACCGGTGGCTTTCTTTGTAGGAGGACTGGCTGATGCGTTACAACTCACTGCCGGGCTTCCGTCATCTACCGTGGATATCTTTGTGGGTTTGGCATTTCTGACTTTTCTTGTCGGTGAGTCTCTCTGGCGAACCAAAGTGACTCCGGTAGAGGAGGCGAAATGAACGATCCAATCGCATGGGGCAGTTTATTGTTAGCAGTATTCGCCGGTGCCATTCGTAGCGGTACCCCAATCGCTTTTGCTGCGATGGGGGAAACGCTTTCAGAGCGATCCGTGAAGGAATGATGCTGATGGGAGCGATGGTGGGCGTAGTGGTGCAAGTGAAAACCGGGATCCCCGGGCTTGCTCTGCTTGCCGCCGGACTCGCTGCATCCACACTCGCAGCAGTTCATGCTTTCATAACGGTCTATCTCAACGGAAATCAACTTGTCAGTGGTATAGGGCTTTCGATTGTGGGAACAGGACTCTCCGGCTTCCTTGGTAGGCCGTATGTCGGTGTCCGTTTTTCCGGGATAGATGTATGGGGTATCCCGTTCCTTAAGGATCTACCGGTTTTGGGCAAGGTGCTTTTTCAACACGATATCCTTGTGTATCTGACAGTATTTGTTGCTGCTGCGGTATGGTTCCTGATTTACAAAACCCGCTTTGGGCTTCAAGTTCGAGCAGTCGGTGAAGAACCCCACGCGGCCTATGCCCAGGGTGTCTCCGTTCGACGAAGCCGGACCCTTGCTGTCGTCCTTGGCGGGTTCCTGGCGGGAATAGGCGGTGCTCACCTTTCTTTAGCTTATACACAATTATGGGCTGAACGGATGACCGCCGGTCAAGGTCTGATTGCTGTAGGTTTAGTGATTGTTGCTGGATGGCATCCGGTACGTGTGCTATTGACAACATATCTTTTTGGCGTATTGATTGTATTGCATCTCAATCTACAGGCTTCAGGGATTACGATCTCGCCTTATATTCTAGCGGCTTTGCCCTATATTTTTGCAGTGCTGGCTTTAACCTTTGCAACATTTATTGATAAAAGGCAGAGCATGCCAGCAGCTCTCGCGAAGGAATTTAATATGCTGCATTGATTAAACACAAGCGCATTACCAGAACGAGGGACGTTACTCTATTAACACTAATTGTTTAAAAGTTGAATGTGCGAAATTCTCGTACATATCTGTAATTTCCAAAGGAGGATTTTATTGTGGCTCAAACAACACCATCAAGCGGTCAATCTAGATCGCGTATCCTAACTAACATACTGATAATCATCGTTGTCGCAGCGATTGCCGGTGTCCTCGTATGGACGTTGAAACCAACACCTGAATCTGTTACTGGCCCCAGTGCTCCCAGTTTTGGTTTTGACAAAACATCGGATAAACTCCAGGTCGGATTTGTTCTTGTAGGACCAACATCGGATTGGGGGTTTAATTACCAGCACAACCAAGGCAGACTTGCTATGGAAGCAAGACTTCGCGATAAAGTTCACACTGTGGTTGCCGAGAATATCCCCGAGACCGCAGAAGTAGAACGAGTCATGCAGCGTATGATCAACGAAGGTGCAGAGCTGATCTATGCAACTTCCTATGGTTACTTGGAGTCGGCTTTACGCGTGGCAGAGAAGAATCCAAACGTGACGTTTATGCACTGTTT
>JAGWBU010000175.1 GCA_021295735.1 Candidatus Poribacteria bacterium
GACACCTTTTGAATTTGAACAACAAAACTTGTCTTAACTTTACTGATTTTTTGGCCCTAATTAGCGTTGGCACTTCAATTAATTGAAAATGCGCTACGGTAGAATATCATTAAATTATTTAGTTTTCAGTAATTTAGATGTTTGCAGGAAAAGTCACGAATTGGCGCGCTACACTGAATACCATACATGTATTCTAAGTTGATTCACTATGATGAACCTTCAAAATACAAATCAAATTGCAGAAGTACAGAAATATCAATTAATGAGACAAGTTGAGATTAAATCTTAGCATATTATAGTGAATTATAAAATTAAGTGGACATTTATTACCGTTTGCGGCGTTTGTAGTCGCGCAATTCATTGCGCCTCGGACATTGACCGGTAGGCGGTGAATGCCATACGTGACACAATAGGCGAGACAGTATTTTCTTATATATCGCGCCTAACAAATTACAAGCGTGACTTAATCCCCTGCACCAAAAGCGGAATCATCAATTCATGATGTCCCGTAAAAGTCCAACCTTTTCCCCCCATTTCAGTCGGACGTTTGACAACATTTTCTAAGGGACGATATTGTTGATTCATGTCAAAGTCGGCAGCAGTGAAATGAGATACCGTATGCCCCAAATTCCGAGCGATCGTCAACGCTTTCAGAAACACTTCTGGCAAAATTACTGCCGAGCCGAAGTTTAGAACAACACCCCCATCTTCTAACTGCGTCACAAGTTGTGTCAGCAAACGAAAATCTGTAAAACTCGCCTCTCCAATGGCAGCACCGTTCGCTGATGGATGCTGGTGAATGATGTCCGTACCGATAGCGACATGAACAGTAATCGGAATATCATGTTGAATTCCTGCAGCAAGGAGGCTATACGCGTTGTGCGGTGCGTCCATTTCTATCAATAGTTTGCCCAATGCTTCGCCCATACCGATGCCTGTATTAGCAGCATTTTGTATCGCATTATTCATTAATCTTCCTGTTTCTTCCCACATCCCGAATTGCCCTGTTTGTAGATATGCAGAGACATCTTCAGAGGTTTCACCGATGAGGGCGATCTCAAAATCGTGAATACTACTTGCGCCATTAAAGACGAAACCGGTGATTATCCCCTGTTTCGCAAGTGCAATTAAAAGTGGCGATAAACCACATTTGATGACATGTCCTCCCATCATGACAATAACTGCCTTTTTACGTCGATATGCAGTAACGATTTTATCAATGAGTTCTAAAAAATCTTGTCCCTTAAGAATCTTAGGGAGAGATTGCAAAAAGGGGGATATATCCATCTCTGAGTCTGCCAGTGTCGCAAAATCGTTGACAGATACTTTGTTGATACGATCCTGTAGCGGATAAGTTGTCACGGAAGACATGTCAATCGGTTTCAAGTCTTTTTTCATGTATTTCGTCCTTATGTAGTTGGATATAATATATTATGCCGATGATAAACCAAAAAAGCAAAACTGTTCGCTGATGTAGGATGTTATCTGCTAATCCGTAAATTAGTGCTGAGATTAGAAATCCACTTCCACCGAGAAATGCTCCCATGTTCCAAAAATATTCTTCAACCCCCATCGTGGAACGGAGTGCCCAAATCTGTCTCCAGATGATTACAATTATCCACAAAAACAGGAATAGGGAAGGAATGCCGTGTTCAACGGCTATATGAAGATAGATGTTATGCGCGTGAAAAGGGATATTATACTGTTCAGCAGGTCCGTTTAACTGGTACTCATAACGAAACCTACCTAACCCAATGCCTGTAAATGGGTATTTCTGAATGAGTTCAAGTGAGGTTTGCCACCACTGCGGACGTTCTCCCATAAAACCCACTGGCTGTTCTATTATCGTTTGGAAGCGCGATTTGATATGCTGCGGCATTAGAAATAGTGATACACCAAGTACCAAGATTATTAAAACCGTCCCTATCGACACAAACTTCCACATACTGCTTACAGATTTAAGTGCCGATAGCATCTTCACAGCGACGTAGAAACCGATGCATATTGTGGCTACAGCGACACTCACCCAAGCAGCACGCGTAAGGGTTAGCATCAAATTCACTGTCATTACGAAAACAACAGCACCGAGTGCAGCAATTATCCACATTGTCCGCTTCTGTTTTCGCAGAGATTGCCAACTTACCACAAAGTATCCTATCACAAACGGAAGACTTAATGCAAGGTAGGCACCAAGGTCATTCGGCATCTTGAAGGTACCTGTGAGTCGTTGCTCAATCATGTAAACCATGAGATGTTTTTCGTCCTTACGGACTACATAACGTCTGTCCCTTACTGAATCATCAACGCGCCATTCACTTTGGGTATTTGCTGAAGAAATCAAGGCACTCTGGGAAAGTGGAACATTGATTTGTCGCAATTCAGCGCGTAATTCGTCTGAGAACCCTTTGCCAGCGGAGAACTCTTCCTGAAATTCTAACCCGACTCGTCCCATAAAATCGAGCGCTAAACGTGTATCGTTGGCGTAGTACCAGATTCCAAATGTAGAACAGATCGCCGCTGCAACAAAAAACGCTATGATAATATGACGCCATCGTATACCTAAGCGGCTATGAATTACAGCATAAAAGAGTAGTATCGCTCGAAGCAGCTTCCAAAAATAGCCGAAACTACTGCTTGCAAAATGCGGGGCAAATAGTGAGGCAACTAATGCTAACCCTAAGAATAGTGCGATGGGAACGTCAAGCGGTGTCCGATGCCAATTGAGTTTCCGCTCTGAGATCATACGTCCCACCCATCCAAGCAGAACAAGCGACATCCCTATATTTAGAAATACGGTTGAATAACCGAATGGAAGCGATAGGACAAAAATTAAAAATCCGATATAAGTCGCGAAATCTAAAATTTTTGTTGATGTATAATTTAATGCAAGAGAAGACTTTAATTTTAACATAAATGTTGTTCTGTGTATTACTTCTAAAAACTTCAGGACTTATGCCAATAATAAGGACGCAACATAATTTAAGACTAATTGCTAAGACAACACAATGAATTGTGATTGAACGTTGTAACGCTTGAAAAAGGCAAATGCTTAAAGAAATAGGAGGGTTAGACATAAAGAAGGGACTTCCTTACGTCAAGGAAAGCAGAAGCAGGAAAAACTTGTCCATTCTATAAGGAATTGTAGGTTGGAAGAGAGATTTACTCATGCGACTGATCCGTTATTGTGACGATGCAGAGTAGTCATCTATCGTCTCATTAACAGTCTCACACCAAGTGTCCTCAAGCAACATGCGAAAAGACATAGGTTTGTCATTAGGGCCGGCAGCTTCCATTGTCCCGTATTCTGTAGCGTTTTTATACGCTGACTCTAATGTCTTGATAAGTTCTTGTTTGTAGGTGGTGTCGCTGTTGCCTTCAAGGTGTTGCCCCTTGGTTTCAAAAATGAGTAGACGTTGCTGTCCCTTCTTGTCTCCTTGCACACAAGCGATAAAGTCAGGATAAACACGGTCACGCCGCCAACCTTGTAAAAAATAGCCTTGTCTCGCGGCGATACGATGCCACCACTGAATTGCATCTTTTTTATCCAGATAAAGCGCGAAATCTTTCTCCAAATTGTTGAATTCTGCTTCATACACAGGGTTAAAGAGGTTGAGCTGCACGGGACTTGCATCTGAACAGGTTAGACGTTTTGCGTCTTTTGAGATAATAACTTCAATCGTTTTTTCCAACTCAAAATTCAACGCGACATCTGTTTCAAGACTAAACCGAATTTTGTTATCGTCCAGTTTCTCTCTAAAAATAGTTTCTGCAAGAGTATCTATCTGTGTACGGAGTTTGTTTTTCAAGACTTCGGAAAGATATACCCGATTTGTAAATAACTTATCCTCATCATCGCCTTGTTCCCGATAGGCTTGAAGGGTGGCTTTAACGATACGCGCTGCTTGCCAAGGATTCGGAATAACATCGTTCAAACGCCTAACAAAAAACGATATTTCCAATTTTTCCGATGTATTTTCTAATATGATTTTTTCTGGTTCGTCATGGTCTTGCAAATGGATAGTAGCGCGGATTTCTTGTAAAAGTTCTTGGTCATCTAAATTTACAGGTTCCACTGCTCCGAGTTGACGCCAATCAATCGCACTGAGAATGTCACGCTCATAATTGAGCATGTCCCAACTACGTCCATGTTTGTGCATTACTTGTGGCAGAAAAATATCTGGCTCATGTTATGAGTGAGTGCGTTGGACGAGTTTTGATATAAACTCAGTAGTAATAGATTTGAGATTAATAACAAATT
>JAGWBU010000176.1 GCA_021295735.1 Candidatus Poribacteria bacterium
GGTTTTTTTGACACATAAACTGCTGAGCTGTCTACATCCCCTACCTAAAGGCAGGGGGTTTGACAGGGAGTGCTAATTTTTAGCACAATTTTACTTTTCGTCTTAACTTTCAGGATCGCAGTTTTTACTGCGAATGCTGAACTTCACCAGAATACTCACGGTTGACACAACCGTGAGTATTGGACTTATGTTATTCACAGAAGGCAACTACATTGGTAGAACTTAAAAACTAAAACGTATGTAATTCGCAATTTAGCCACGTATGTGCTAAAAAAAGGAGGGAACATGGGTTACAAAACCAACTTTTTATCACAGTCCGAAACATGTGCCATCTATCAATGCCTTGATGGTCATATTCACCTTAAATACCGATCCTTGGACATTACTATGGATCCTGATGAATTCTATCAGGTTGCTGAAGTTTTTTCTGACGCCTTACGCACGTTACGTAAGGCCGAAGAACCTGCGAACGATACAATCAACCTTGCAGACTTTGAAGTGCTGCCAAAAGTTTAATTATTTCATGTTACGCGCCTATGCTGGTGCCTCTAAAAGGAGAAAATCATGGATAGAATCAAAGAACACCTCAATTGGAATATTGTGATCTGGTTTATGTTATTTCTCGGTGTCTTTATCTTTTTCAGTTGCGTTTCCGTAGATGAAAGCGAGGTTGAAAAAATACTCGCGGACTCTAATGCTACAGATGAAACGTCAGATCCATCTACGACTACTGATGATCTGGCTTTGATTGACGAACCCGTTGGCTTGGAAGCACATACATTCACAATTGATGCCACAAACAGAGAGGAGTGGGTTTACTTTTCTTTTCAAACTGGCGGTGTGATTGAAATCGCGGATGCTGAAAATTCTGAAGATTGGGATATTGGATTTCAAATAACAAAAGTTAAGCTTAACGGTGGCATCAGCGGACCGGGAATGGGAAGTGTTGTTATGCTTACTGACACAACTTTTGAAGATGTAACAGTTGCCCCAGAAGACGGATATCGCGCTGATACAGAAGACACGCTTGCTATCGTTCCGCAGAGTGAAAAAGGATGGTATATCTATACGGGTCCACCAACACATTGGATTCTACCTTTAGAAGACCGCGTGTTTGTGGTTAAAGGCGCAGATGGAACTTTCGCTAAAATCCGTTTTATAGGATATTACAAAGACAACGAAAACAAGCAGGACAGCGGTTTTGTGACGTTTGAGTATGTCCATCAACCCGACGGAAGCCGTAATTTCTAATTTCGGTCAAACATTTATATAGTCTTATAGGGTAACTTATAAAGATACCCTTTCAATCGTATATACAGAAGAACTGAACACTGAGTTCATGAAACGTTGGATATGGAACCTATAATACCAAATTACCCTAAATCGTAGGGGCGGGTCTCTGTGCCCGCCCTTACCATCGGCAATGAAAACAATGCAATTATGCACTATGCATAAATTCGCATCAAATCTCCTTAACCTCAATAGGTTCCATGCCCAACCACTCATCTTCAGGAGGGTAAAATGCAAATTATTCGCTCAAACTTTGGCAAAGCATGGATTTTAAGTGTTTTAATTTTCACTTTGTTTGGTGTAGTTGTATGTTTTGTTGCTGCCAATCCAATTGAAGTCAAAGATGCAGAAGAAAAGACAGTAATGATTACTTCTTCGGAACGTATCGTGAGTCTCAACGGTAGCACAACTGAGATACTGTTCGCGTTAGGTGTAGGTAAGAAGGTTGTCGGATGTGATGCCTCATCAACATACCCCAAAGATATAAAGAAAAAGCTGCCAAGTGTTGGGTATCAGTACGGATTAAACGCAGAGGGAATCCTCTCTTTGAAGCCGACACTGGTAATCGGACGTGACGATGTAAAACCACCACAGGTCGTTGAACAACTCCGCATGGCGGGTGTGACTGTTCTATTGCTTAAAGAACCTCGTACTTTTGAAACAGCCAAAAAACGGTTGCTAACTATCGGCAAAGCAGTTGGATGTGAGAAGAAAGCTAAAGAGTTAACAAAAACTTTAGAAACAGACATCAAGAAATTGGAAAAGAAACTAAGCTCACGTGAAGGGAAACCAAAACAGAAAGCGTTGTTTTTATATCTGCGGGGCACACAAACCACTTTGGTGTTAGGCAAGGATACTGCACCGGGAGCAATGTTTGAGATTGTCGGTGCAGAAAACGCTGCAGAGAACATCAAAGGAAACAAACCGATGACTGCTGAAGCAGTAATTGCTGCACAACCAGATGTGTATGTGCTGTTTACCACAGGGCTGGAATCGGTTGGCGGCGTTGACGGGTTACTCAAATTGCCAGGATTGGCACACACGCCAGCGGGTAAAAATAAACGTGTCGTGGCTTTAGATGGGCAATATTTATCTGGATTTGGACCCCGTTGTGGGCGCGCCGCGCTTGAGCTTTTCAGAGGCATCTATGAAGTTGAAGGCCATTTTATCGCGACAGGTGAATAATCTTGGCTCCAGCATTTAAGGGAATATGCAAAAACGGACAAAGATTCTTCTAATCCTCATCGGTTTACTTCCGGTATCGATTTGTGTAGCGGCAGGGATAGGTGCATATCAAATTCTACCTTGGAATATTCCAAGAGTTCTTCTTTTTCGAGAGGACGGTTTCGCGGTACTTGTCTATGTTCGTTTTCCGCGTGTTGTCTTGGCGGCACTTGTTGGGGCAATGTTAGCAATATCCGGGACAACCCTTCAAGGCATTTTTCGGAATCCATTGGCAGATCCAGGATTAATCGGTGTCACCGCAGGGGCAGGTTTAGGGGCATCGCTATGGATTGTTCTAATTGGTGGTGGGGCATTAGGCATGTGGGGACTTCCTGTCGCTGCATTTGCATGTGGGATGCTCGTGACTATCGGTGTCTGGAAAATATCGGAGTCACACGGCAAGGTCCAAACAGTAACACTATTGTTGGCGGGAATTGCTCTCAACAGTCTCGCGGGTGCATGTATTGGGTTAATGACGTTCTTGGCTGACGATGAACAACTGCGTAGTCTAACTTTCTGGTTGCTTGGTGGTTTTGGTGGTGCAACATGGAATGTTGTCCTTGTAACGCTCCCGATTACAATTGCAGGAATGTTTGTGTTGTTACAACAAGCATCCGCGCTGAATGCAATCAGTCTCGGTGAATCTGAAGCATACCACCTCGGCGTACCAACTGAAACTTTGAAAAGATGGTCTGTTTTTGGAGTCGCTCTAACAGTAGGTGCAGCAGTTTCAGCCGCGGGTGGAATCGGTTTTGTTGGACTCGTCGTTCCGCATCTGTTGAGACTCATGGGCGGTGCAGATCATCGGTATGTATTGCGCGGCTCAGCATTGGGTGGTGCAATACTGTTGATCTTAGCAGACCTCTTCTCACGAACCGTCGTTGTTCCTGCCGAATTACCGGTCGGTGTGGTTACCGCATTAATCGGTGGGCCATTCTTTTTGTGGCTTCTCATCAGATTCAAACGCGAGGTTTTTCTATAGGTTCACAGGAATGAAGGGTAAATTCATGATTGAATTGGAAGAAGTTGGTTATCAGATCAACGGAAATTGGTTAGTGCGAGACATCGACCTTACAATTAAGAATGGTATGTTATGGGGATTCGTCGGTCCTAATGGTGCAGGTAAATCCACACTTCTACGTTTAATTTCAGGTGAACTTATACCAACAGCCGGTGAAATAAGGTTTTTTGGAAAACCGATCAATAGCTTTGAACCGAAGGAACTTGCTCGACTCCGCGCATATCTACAACAAAAAAGAGATGTAAATTTTCCTTTTACCGCTTTAGAGGTTGTTCTGTTTGGTCGTTACCCGTATCTCAACGGCGCAAAAGAGACTGATTGTGATATTGCAATTGCCCAAAAAGCACTACAGCACGTTGAAGCGGACATATTTTCTGAACGGTTCTATCCTACCCTATCTGGTGGTGAAGCAAGTCGCGTTGATGTAGCCCGAATCCTGGCACAAGCACCAGGACTATTTTTATTAGACGAACCGACAAACCACCTCGATCCGAAGCATCAAGTGCAGATATTTAACCTGTGCAAAACGATTTGTGAACAAGGTAAAACCGTCATCACCGCAATTCACGATCTGAATCTTGCGTCTATGTATGCAGACCAACTCTTGATGTTAAAAAATGGTGTTTCTGTTGCTTGTGGTTCACCAAAATCCGTCCTAACACAAAAAATGTTAACCGAAACATACGGTGTATCGTTTAATATATTACCGCATCCAGATGGTTACCCATGTGTGATGCCGAACCTGAATATTTTATAGGTTCATTCGGATTTTTAGTATTATGATATACTGTTTTCTATAGATGCGACATCGCATTGAAACGCAACACGTTATGATAGGAGAAAATTATGGATCAAGCAAAAAGAGACGCAATCATTCAAGAACTGACGAAAGTGTATTGGATGGAATTGGAAGCGACAATAAATTATCTGGCAATTTCCGTTGATTTAGATGGTATTCGTGCAGAAGAGATTAAAAAATCCTTAGCAGCGGATATTCAAACAGAAATTACACATGCACAGGACCTTGCTTCCCGCATTAAGGAGATTGGCGGGAGGGTGCCAGGGTCGTTTGAATTTAAACCTGAACAAACTTCGCTTCAACCACCAGAAAGCACTACAGATGTCGTGGCAGCAATTCACGGTGTTATCGAGGCAGAAAATTCCGCGATTGAACAGTATAATAAGATTATTCGCTTATGTGATGGGATAGATTATGTTACGCAAGACCTGTGCATCAGGCTCCTCGCGGACGAAGAAACGCATCGCAGGGAATTCAGAGGGTTTTTGAAGGAATACGAATAAACGTGCTCCTATTGGGTAGGTATCAAAATGAAGAACATCGGGCGTTAGTGTCCGATGTTCTTTTATAAGTAGACAAAAACCTGATGGCAGGAAAGGAGTTCACTGTTTCTTTAAAACCAACTTTTTTCCTGCTAAGGTAATCAGGGTAAGCGTATCTTCCTTCAAGGCAACGGTGGATTGCTTGAAAGGTGTAAGGAAAATGTTCCTGAATTCCTGAATATAATCTTGTTCTGCCTCTTCTTCTGTTAGACCACCAGTAACCTTTGCAATAAAATCTTCCGGATCAGACTTCATCTTCACATCTGCATCCTCTGTAATAAAAATGAGTATCGAATCTTCAACTCTGTAAGCACCTGACCATACCCCTTTTATTTTCGTCTTGCCATCGTGCAATACCACCTCCGGACCAGGAAGAATTTCAGGAAAAGCCATAATCACTTCAAGCTCAAGATTAATTATCCATGAATCATCAGCAGAAAGAACGAAGTGAAATTGTTGGACTTCAACTTTTTGTCCTTCTAAATCCTCCCCTACAGGTGATTCAAAAAATGCTTCGGAAGTTAGACCATTGATTGATACAACTTCCCATGTGCCGAGCAAATCTTCCTTTAATAAAACGGGTTCTGAAACAGGTTTTTCTTCGCTTGACTTATCAATATCAGTTTTTTCCTCATCGCTACCACAGCCATGTATGACTAATACCAAATTAACGAGAATTGCATTGTTTTCATTGCCGATGGTAAGGGCGGGCACAGAGACCCGCCCCTACG
>JAGWBU010000030.1 GCA_021295735.1 Candidatus Poribacteria bacterium
GGGGAATGCCTTATGGCATTCCCCGGAGACCCGCCCCTACAGTGGAAAACGCCGCATAATCATTGCAAATTGAACCTATGTAACCAAATATTTACACACCCTTTGCTCCAAATCAACAAAACGCTTTACATTCTTATGCGTTTGGTATACAATTAGACCAAAAAATTGGAGAAAAGTGTTCTATGCAGCTTTACGAAGCCGTCAGTCCATTAGATTTTAGATATTATGGCGGCAATGATGCTTTTATGAAACGCCTCCTGCCCTATGTTTCTGAGGCAGGATATGTCACCTATCAGGCAAAGGTGGAGGCAGCGTTGACACGCACACTGGCAAACTATGGTGTCTGCTCATCAGCGATTGCTGATGAAGTTGAACAAGCAGTAGATCAGGTAACAGCGGAAGATGTATACGAGGAACAGAAACGTATCCGACATAACATCCGATCACTTGTCAATGTGATTCGAAGTAAAATTAGTCCAGAAGCGCGTCCGTATGTCCATCTGTTCGCAACCTCGGCAGACATATTAGATACTGCTACCGCATTGCGGTTCAAAGCGTTGATTGAAAACGTAATTGTTCCAGATATGATTGAACTGGAAAAGCAGCTGATTGGCTTAGCGCGTGAGCATGCAGAGACGCCGCAAATCGGTAGGACGCACGGTCAACATGCAGAACCCATAACGTTCGGTTATGCGTTGGCACTCTACATCAGTCGCCTCGGCACCCGGATTGAGAAGATTCATGAGGCGGGACAAAATCTGCGTGGACAATTCTCTGGTGCAGTGGGAGCGTTTAACGGATTGTCGCTAATACATGAACATCCTGAACAGATTGAGGCGGATTTTCTGGCACTGCTTGGTTTGAAACCATCGGATACACATACGTCAACGCAGTGCGTGGAACCAGAGTTTATCTCAGATGTGGCGTATCATGTCACTGCGGCATATACAGTGCTTGCCAATTTTGCTGACGATATGCGGCACCTCTATCGCACAGAAATTGCTGAGGTTGGCAGAAAGTATAATCCGCAATTAGTCGGTTCGTCCACAATGCCTCACAAAGTCAATCCGGAGGCTTATGAGAACATCAAAAGTCTGTGGAAAGCGTTTGTTCCTCGCATGCAGACCGTTTTTATGGACAGTATTTTGGAACATCAGCGCGATTTGACCAATTCTGCATCCAGTCGGTTTTTGACGGAGCTGCTTACGGCATTTGATTATTCAATCTATCGGCTTCGACGTGCGTTAGATGAGATGGATGTTAAAGAGGAAAACATGCAACGCAACCTTGATATGAGTGCAGAGGACACGATTGCAGAACCTATTTATTTATTGATGGCATATTACGGGTTTCCAGATGCTTATGATCATACCCGTAAGTTGATAGCACAAGTGCATCAGACAGGAAAAAGTCTGACAACTTTACTATGGGAGGATGAGACCTTTCGACCGTTCCTTGATAAGTTGACAGAACCGCAACGCGAAGCACTCCGATCACCAACGAATTATATCGGTGCTTCGGTGCGGCGAACCCACGCAACATGTGATGAATGGGAAAGCCGGGTAGAAAACCTTACTCCTATATAAACGAAAAACGTTGCGGATGCTGGACTAAACAGGAACAAAATAAAGTTCTCGTTTGACAGAAAATGTTTGATATTACTTACTTAGGACGACGATATATCCGTTTTATCAGACGCTACCCGCGCACGTGGACAATAATCGGTTTTCTGGTGATTTTCAGTATCGGTATTTGGGTAGGCAGAGAGGTGCAGTTTGGAAAAATACCCGATTATTTCAAATCCTACACCGATCCTGTGCGAAGCGATGAGACAAAGCAGGTGTTGCCCGGAATCGTCCACCGACAGATATTAGACGATGGTGTGTTGACGAATATCCTTTCAGTGGCACCCGATGCGGTAGATATCCGTCCGTATCGTGCGCTAAGCGCAGGCATTGGCACTGAATCTCTGCCCTCAATTGCACGACGACACAAAGCCCCTATTGCAATTAATGGTGGATTTTTCGAGATGGGAGGCACATTTCGTGGGGAATCGGTCGGTGCTTTGAAAATTGATGGTGAGTGGATGAGCGAACCTGAGCAGGGACGAGGGGTTGTCGGGTTCAGAACCGTTGAAGGGAAAATTGAGACTTACATGGATAGGATTGACCTTCAGCATGAGATCGTCTTACCAAATGAGACCACACTGAAAATTGACGGTATGAATCGCGGACGTTTGAGAAACGAGTTGGTGCTTTACCGTCCCGATTTTCACTCGGTAACGTTAACAATGGCTGATGGTGTTGAAGTTGTCGTTAGAAACGATAAGGTCGTTGATATCTACGATGGAAAAGGAAGTACGCGTATTCCGTCTGATGGTTATATTCTTTCGGCAAATGGAAGGAAGCGGGGATCGCTGCTGGCAAATATCGCTCTTGGCGATTCGGTAAAAATTCGTGAGAAAGTAATTCCTGAACGTGTTGGCGACAACAACTTGTGGGCAGGTTTTACACATGTTATCGGTGGCGGGCCCTTGCTACTGAGAAATGGCGTTATATCTACAACAGAAGCGTACAAGCGAGAAGGTTTTGATGCTTCGTTCCACAGTTTTTGGCATCCGCGCACGGCAGTCGGCAAAAAAGCAGATGGGACTCTCCTCTTTGTGACGATAACGGCTGCAGAACCGGGTGTACGACGTGGTGTTATGTTACAGAAACTCGCAAAACTTTTTGTGGAATGGGGTGCGACAGACGCTGTCAATTTAGATGGCGGTTATTCTTCAATGATGATCATTCGGAATCAGGTGGTAAGTTTCAAGCGACCACAACGTGAAGGGTCTCGATCTGGTGATAAATCTAAACCCGCTGCATTAGAGAAACAACCTGAAAAGAACGTGAAACTGCCTCCGTCAGAGAAAAAGCTTGAGAAGAACGCGAAACCTTCTCTGTCAAAGAAACAACCTGAAAAGAGCGCAAAACCTGTTGCGACAGAGAAACAATCCGAGAAGAGCGCAAAACTTGATGCGTCAGAGAAGCAGCAGCCACAAAAGGCAGCACCTGAGAGAAACACAAGGACTGCCCGCGGCAATCGTAGGGTTCGACCTACGCCAACGTTCCAAGGCCGTTCAATTTCGGATGCTATCTTAATATTTCCACGCAGTTCCACTGAGTCAGAGTAGGGTTGTTATTGGAAATCTTGCCTGCAATTACAGATTAACCAGAACCATTCAGTTTTGTTAACATTTTATACCATTTCTAAAAAATGAGGTTTCATTGTGAAATTATCGGTTCAAGCTGAATGAGAATGTAAGAGGCGCAATGAATTGCGCTTGGTGAATGTGCGTCCGACATTCACATTAAACGTGTTTTTTGTTAATGAAAGGCGATCAATTAGAATGGTATTAGATAAAGTCGCTCTTACAAGAAGAGACTTAGATAGGAAGTAAAACTATTGGAAAATTGAGTGGTTCTGCAGATTAACTAAATTTAGTGGATATTTTTTAACAGATGTGGTTAAATATAAAGGGCGAGTTAATTTGAACACGGGTATCTCAACAAGAGGAAAAAGACATGAAAAGAAATTCCATTTTACTGGGTAGTAATGTATTCCGTCTATTTTTGAAATATAATCTATTTTGCCTGATACTTTTTTCGCTTGTATTTTCGGCAAATGCGCAAGAACGTTTCGCAGATGCAGTCGGGGCAGTTACCGTTCGCGATGTAACTTCTACGTCTCCTTTGGTCGTGCCTTATATTACGTGGGGTGGTGAATCTGCGTTGTTTCATGCCAATGGCGGATTGACAACGCAAACTGGCACAATCATGGAGAAACAAGGATTGAACCTCAAGTTGGTGCCAGGTGATAATTTTCAGCAGCAAGTTCGCGACTATCTGTCGGGAAAGTCACCTATCCTGCGCGGTACTTTTAGAATGATAGCACAAGCGAGTGAAGTTGTGGGGCGCGATCCTCGCACAAAACCTGTTGTGTTCGGGCAGCTAACTTGGTCTGCAGGCGACCATTTTGTGGGGCGCGCAAACATCCGAAAGATTTCTGATCTGAGCGGTAAAAAGATTGCTATTCAAAAAGGTGGTCCGCACGTCGGGATGCTCTACGATATGTTGAAGACTGCCCGACTCTCAAAAGCAAATGTCCAAATCGTGTGGGTGGACGAATTGACAGGGGCAAACGGTCCCGCAGAACGTTTCAGGAACGATGATTCTATTGCGGGATGTTTCGTCATCACACCTGACATGATCGGACTGACAGGTGGACCTGAGAATACCGGCACGGGGGCAGAAGGCACCGTGAAAGGTGCACACGTCGTGGTTAGTACTGCTACACTTTCACGTTCTATTGCCGATGTTTACGCATGTCGCAAGGATTTTTACGATACTTACAAACCTCTCATTGAACGATTCTTTGCGGGTTATCTGAAGGGTGCTGAAGATGTTGTGGCACTCAAAAAAGTTTATGAAAAAAGTGGATCAACACAATACAATAAACTCCTGACAATGATGCAGAATATCTACGGAAAAGACGTGCTGCCAACGCTTGAGGAAGATGCTCACGGTTTAATTGCAGATTGCACTTTTGTCGGGCAACCCGGCAATATTGCATTTTTCAACGATCCAACCAATACCATCAGCGGTTTTGAAGGATTTAATAAAGCAGGATTGGATATGGCAGTCAACTGGGGATTTGCAAAGCAGCGGCACGCCTTGCTCCCTTCTGACCTGAATTTCAACGCTAACACATTCAAGAACCTACTCGCCACAACCGTAACTGCCCCCACGCAGCTAAAACAGACGCGTTTTAAAAAGGAAACTGTCCGTGCAGAAATTGAATCGTTCAATGAGGACGCAGTGCTTGACGAAAAAACGTTGATCTCCTTTACGATTCAATTTGGCGCGAATGAGGACACTTTTAGCGGCACCCAATATAGTTCTGAATTTGACAGAGTCGTTGAGCTCGCTTCCAAATATGGAAACGCTGCCATTGCGATAAAGGGACACAGTGATCCTACACGCACACTCCGAGTGTTAGTTAAAGCCGGAAAAGATAAAGGAATTTTGAAACAGACAGGCACACCAGGCAACTACAGATACTTTTTTAATGGAAAACCTCTCAGCCTTGAAAATACCGCTGAATTGATTCGTCTCATTGAACGGAAGGCGTTTGACGATGGTAGTGATGTTGAAAGTCCTTACCAAGTGATGCGTGCGGCACTCAAACTCTCAGAACAACGCGGTGAAGCGGTCAAACAGTCGATTATTGATTATGCGCGGCGTAAAAATGCTCGTATTGATGCGGACCAGATTGTCCCTGTTGGTGTGGGAATTAAGGAACCTATTATCCCAAAACCGACGAGCCTTGCAGAAGCAGCAGAAAATAGGCGTGTTGAATTTGCACTCATCAAGGTTTCGGCGGAAGCTGTCGCTGCCTCCGATTTTGATTTTTAGGTTGTTAGATAGGAGACTCTTGTGAAACAAGCAAAAGTATCGTTTCTTCTCCTATGCGTGTTCATTTTTGTTCAGATAAGCATCGCGGATAATGGTGTTCATACGGATAATATTATTGTGATTCTCGATGCTTCTGGTTCAATGCGGGACAGGTTTCGTGCAGACGAGACGAAATCGAAGATGGATGCAGCGAAAGAAGCACTCAAAGAGGTTTTAGCGAAAGTGCCTGATGGTACCAATATCGGGTTACTTGTATTTAGTGGCAGGAATATTCGGGACGAATGGGTCTATCCGTTGGGACCAAAAGATACAGCCAGACTCATAGCGGCGATTGATTTGCTGCAACCTGAGGGCGGTACTCCGCTCGGAAGATATATGCGTATCGGGGCAAATCGTCTCCTTGAGCAGCGGGAAAAACAGTATAACTACGGCAATTATCGCTTGTTGATTGTAACAGACGGTGAAGCACAAGATAATGACAAAGTGGCACAGTATACACCGGAGATTCTGAACCGGCAAATTCGCGTTGATGTCATCGGTGTTGATATGAAAACCGACCATAAGTTGGCAACGGATGCGGATAGTTATCGCAGAGCGGATAATCCTGGAGAACTTGTGGCAGCAGTCTCACAAATCCTTGCCGAAACCGGTGGGACCGGGACTGACATTGATGGCGCAGACGCATTTGAGGACATTGCGCCACTTTCATCAGAGGTCGCTTTTGACCTTATCCAACGGATTACAACACCGCCGAGTAATACAGCAATAGCGACAACAGTAAAGCAGATGCCAACACAACCGAAAACATCGACGCAACAACCGATGCGACAACCTGTCCAAAAACGTAGTGGTGGCAACAGCGGATGGCTTCTTATCGGTCTCGTTATTTTAATTGCAGGTTTTTTTATTTTTAGACGAATAGGAAGATAGTGGTCGGCAGTCGGCTTTCAGCAATCAAAAGTTATCTCTTATTGCGAATGTAACAGGAATTTTTATATCATTTCTGAAAAAACCGTTATGAGATTTTGGACCACACACTAAGATGAAGAATGTCCGAGGCGCAATGAATTGCGCGACTACGAACATGAATACTTTTATAATCTGATGTCTGTTCTTAATATGGAGCGGCTAGGAAACCGCTCCTACCGGTCCGATGTATTAATCGCATAACTCTTTTACCGCTGACGGTATTAGGAATAAAGATATGGAAGCCAAAACAAGAAGTAGAATGATCATGGTGGCGAGTTGGCTGATTATTATCGGTATAATCGGACTGGCTTACAAGTTCCTTGTTGAACCCCGCCTTAGTGGTAGACGCACCAAACTCGTTGAAAAAACCAGTACGCAGCGTTATGATCACGAGATTAAAGTGGCACATGACTCTTTTCCCGGATACGCCATTCTTCGGTCAGACGCTGTGAAGAATCTGCTTGATCGGCAATCAATTAAGCTTACCTTTGTTGATGATAAAGCAGATTACGTGAGGCGAGCGCGCGATCTGAAAAGTGGTAAGGTACAGATGGCGGTCTTTACCGTTGATGCTTACCTTAAAGCGGGTAGTGTTATCGGTGATTTTCCTGGTTCGATTGTTCTCGTCATAGATGAATCCAAAGGGGCAGATGCGATTGTTGCACATAAGCGGGGTGTGCCAACCATCCCAAATTTGAGTAATCCGAAGGCGCGTATTGTGCTAACGCCAGATTCCCCGAGCGAAACGCTTGCACGAATTATGATTAACACGATGAGCCTGCCGAGTCTTCCTACTTCTTGGGCATCCGATGCAGACGGTGCTGAGGATGTCTATAAGAAACTAAAATCTGCAGATCCAGATGAACCCTCTGCTTACGTTTTGTGGGAACCCTATGTAACGAAGGCACTGGCGATTGAGGGTGTACATCTTTTGTTAGACAGTTCGAAACTGAAAGGTTATATCGTTGATGTGTTAGTCGTCCAACGTGAATTTTTAGATTCGCAACGTGAGCTTGTTACGCATGTTGTGCAGGCGTACCTCCGAGCAAACTACGACTACACTAACCAACCTGATGGATTGTTCACCTTGATTGAAGCGGATGCTAAGCAGTACGGCGATGCGCTCAGTCGAAATGAAGCAAGTCAATTGGTTAAAGGTATTGAATGGCGGAACACCGTTGAAAATTACGCGCATTTCGGGGTGATTTCTGGTGCGGAAGCAAAAGAATCTGAGAAACTTGAAACGATGATTGCGAAGATTGTGCAAGTACTCGTCAAGACAAATTCACTTTCAGCAGACCCGCTGGAAGGGAATTACGGAGACCTATTCTTTGAAGGCATTTTGCGTTCACTTCACCACGATAAATTTCATCCCGGTGTGTTAAACGCAGGTGGCACAGATGGATTAGACGATATTTTTGTTGATACAGCACCTGTTATAGAAGAGGAAGTTCGGGAAGAGGCTGCGTTGAATCCTCTATCTGATACAAATTGGAACACGCTTGCGCCTGTTGCAGCAATGAAGATTGAACCGATTCAATTCGGTAGAGGAAACGCTCGAATTCTTCCGGGTAGCCAACGCGCACTTGCTGACATTGCATCAAATTTAAAATCTTTTCCACAGTATTATCTCAGAGTTGTTGGACATACGCGGAAGGAAGGGGATCCAGCAGCAAATAAGATTCTCGCTACACAACGTGCTGAGGCAGCTGCCAAGGCACTCAGGCAATTGGGCATCAAGAGCCATAGAATCCGTGCTATTGCGAGTACCCGAACCTCTGCGAAGATGCAAGGCGGTGCAGCACAAAGCGTTACGTTTGAACTTTTGGGAAAACCTTATTAAGAAGTACGTGATTCACGGGTCTAAAGAAATCGGGCTTACAAAGCCCTCCAACAAGAGTCCGTTTAATTTTACAATATTGTCTATTTGTTGCTTATTTCATTATAAATACCGAAGCCGTTTTTAGGAGGACAGAAACATGTCGATCAACAGAAAACAAAGAAATAAAACAAACCTTCGTTTCTCACGTCGTGCCTTCATCAAAAGTTCTGTGGGACTTGCTACTTCTGCTGTCGCTGGTGGGGGCTTGCTTCGGTCCGCGAAGGCACAGTCCCAATTTGGGGAATATATCCCTTACGATTCTACACGCGATTATCACTACAGTTCACGCTACGGCAGGGGTGAAATCATTGAACACCATCATCCGGGAACAGAGTCGACAGGTGAAAAATTCACATTTGTTCGTCTCAAATATCCGGGTGGCGATTGGTGGACTAATCTTGTTAACGTTTATCTCTGGCAGTCGGACCTAAAATTTACGCAAGTACTCGCCGAGTATACCGCAATTGATGTAGACCTGCGTAACCATCCACAATACGTTGACATTGACGATTCCTGGCTTTTTTCTTATCCGTTTCTCTATATGACAGGACACGGCAGAACTCCGCGCGGGCTACAACTTTCTGATGCACATGTGCGTAAGTTGAGAGAATACTTTGAACGCGGAGGTTTTCTCCATGTTGAGGATTGCGACATCCGCTACAATCGGTTCTGGCCGCAAATCAAAACGATGATGAAACGAATATATCCCGAAAAGAAGTTTGAACGGCTGGATATGAGCCATTCGATTTATCATACGCTCTACCCACATGACGATTATCTTGGTGGTGATAAACTTGTTCGGGGTTTTGATTATGATCAGGCTATCATGGATGATGACAAGGTGATGGTCTACTTCTGCCCCAGTGATTTAAATTGTGCGTGGGAAGGAAGAAGATGTAGTCCCGGTGGTGAGGAACAACGGCTTTGGGCGTTTGAGCAGGGCATGAATGTTGTGGCGTATGCCCTTACGCGATAATTTGTAGTCAAATCTAAACAAACGTGAGTTTGATAAATCCCGTAGGGAATCAACACCGAATGCGCCTATGGCATTCGGTGAGGTAGAACGGAAATGGACAATAAAAACAGACCTTAAAGAGAGGTAGTTGAGCTATTTTAGGTCGATATTTCCGAAAAAATAAGTGAAATTCAACTCTTTAGGACTCTCAAGACGGTTGAATTGTTGGGTTTCGCTGCGCTCTATCCAACCTACGGTTATACTATAATTTTTTGAACTGTGCCTTTTTTATGTACGCTTACCTGTCTATGGAAGTTGTGCTAAAAGTTTTTCTCGGAAACGTTCATAAGCAAGGTTTGCCCCTGCAATGTTACCTGAAGCGGGACCAATTTGAAGCTGCGCAACCGTGCCTGAACCGAACAGATTCTCGATTGGGTAGAATTGTAGGTTGATATCAAGTTTTGGAAGACCACAAACAGGCGGGATAGGGTACTGCCTAATTAATTCCCTCAAAAACCCATAGCGGCGAAGGTTAAATTTATATCCTGTTGCAAGGATAATACGAGATATATCCGTAATCACACCGCGTGTCGTTTCAACTTGTAGTAAGCCTTGTGTCGAGACGATACTACAGATATGTGTCTCAGGACAGATACTGATGTTTGCACTATTCTCCAGTGTTTCCATCACGTCCGGGGTGATGCTGCCTTCACCTCTGTTTTCTTTAATTATTTGGTACCGCCGTTGTAAATCGGTCTCGCTTGCAAATTCTGCAAGTGCTTTGGGGCCTAACCAAATCGGTGGAAAATCGAACTGCTCTGTTTTTAACTGCTTCCTTGCAATTAGCACCACGTGATGTCCCCGTTCACTAAGGCTTCTTGCAAGCGTTCCTGCTGTCAATCCACCCCCAACTATCACAATTTTACCACTATCTTCTTGTCCTTGTTTGCAATTCACCGAAAATTGCGATGCGTGTACAATCTTGTCTGAATATCTGCGTTGCCATTCAGCAAACTCTGGTGGCACGTACGCACAATCTATCGCTCCGATAGCAAGAATAACACAACTACTCCGAAACCCTGCATTGTCAGTTGAAATCAAACGGAAAGGGTATTTTCCTGCACCTTTGTCCCACCGTAATTTAGCCACTTCAAACTGATAGTAGATAGGATATTTTGTGAGTTCAGCAAGCGCACCATTGCAGAAATCCCAAAAAAGTTCGGTAGAAGGTTGAGAATATGGCGGTGCTAATTCATGCGTTCGGTTGTGGCGTTCAGCATATTCAACGATACCTAATGGATCGGGGGTAAGGTGATGCACTGCTGGGGATCGTAGAAACGTCATGCCTTGGCGTTCCGTTTTCAGCCGCCATTCAGTGAGCGGTTGTGGATGCCGATCTACGATTGCAATGTGTCTCGCTGCTGTTGGCACGTCGCGTAGCAGTCGGAGGGCTATAGAGATGCCGTGAATGCCGCCACCGACGATGGTAATCGGGATGTTTCGGTGTGCTAAATTTTTCATATTCACACCACAAAGACTTAATCTGTAAATGGTCCGGGCAGGTGAACGCTTTTTAGCGCAAAGGTCTGTGTTTGAAATGTATCGGTAGCGCGGTAACGACTGAATCTATACTGGACAACCCCAACTGATGGTGCTATCCAATAAACTGCAGGCGGGCTTATTAGGCGAATTGACGGATCATCGCTGACGCCGTAAACGACCTCCTCGTAAACAACATAAGTATTGTAACTCCCTGCGGGTACGGTGACTTGTACGTCCTTTTCTGCGACAAAGCGGGTAGCAGATACTGGTATTCCTGCGGTTTTTTCAAAAACAACCCATTCCTTTCCGACTTCTAACGGAAAATCCCATAGACGACGTGGCGGAAAATGTTTTTGGTGAAATACCGGATTTTGAGCCGAAAGAAAGGCATCATACGCGGATTCTACCAACGCTTGCGGGGTTTTTGTAAAGTAGGTTGCCAAAATCGGGGGAGTTCCGGGATAAAAATCGGTCTCAAAGAATCTAAAGTAATATGCGTTTGCTGCCAGGTGGTCAAATATAAAGAAATTGTCTTCTTCAGGTTCGACAAGGCTGATTTCGCTGATGGCCATCTGCCGATGTGTTGTTCCGCTGATGTCGCGTGTGCCTCTAACGCGGAGCGTGAATTCCTGTTCGGTATCAACGTTGATGTATGTCCATGCCGATCCTGTATCTGTTGGGAAATCAATAGCCCGTAACGTCCCAGTTGTATCGGGAGGTGGTAGTTTGGTCTCACCGTGTGGATCAATAAGACCCTCATCACCACAACTACAGAGAAGTAGTAAGAAAAGGACAATCGGAATAGCAGCCATCCATCGGAAACCATCGGTTTTCAGCAGTTGGCTGTTGGAAAAAGAGGTTTTCTGTTTATGCGACTCTTCTTTTTGATTATTGACGACTGTAGATTGTCGGTTAGTCCTACAGATAGTCCCATCTACTGATTGCTGATTACTGGTTACTGATTGCTGATTACTCTTCATCATTTCACCACAGAGAATTTCCCAGTACTTTGGAACCCGTTTCCATCAGTAGCACGGAAAAAGTATAGGCCGGCACAAACTTTTTCGCCGCGTTGGTTTGTGCAATCCCAATTGGATGCATTATTAATTACCTTAATTCGATTCCCCAATATATCGTAAATTTCAACTTTTAATCCTCTTGGATAAAAGGTTAGATGTTGGCTTCCTTGTGCTGCACGAAGCGGGTTAGGTGAAACCGATACGTTTCGATTTGTGTTATTCGCAACATAGTTGAAGATTCGCCCTTGCCAAATTTGATTTCCCATTATACCAGAAGGAGTTTTCCCGCTAATTTTATAGAGATAGATGCCTGTCAATGGAAATCCGTTTGTGCGCAAGGTTCCGCGCCATTTTGTCTCTGATTCTTGCGTCAAAATGACGGTATAGTTGTCTCTGTTAGGACTTTCTACCAACAACTGTGGCGCACTTTGCAGCGGGCGTGTGCTTTGGACTTCAACATGCCACTCACCTGTGTGATGTGGTTGTGTAGTAATGAAGAATGCAGGTGCCTCGTTTGCTGTATCTGTGATCGGTGTAATACTATCTGGCACAATGCTTGGATTTCCCATAATGCCTATCGCGTTGACAGGCACAACCGCATAGTAATAATGAACATCATTTGGATCAGTAAATTCCAGATCAATATCTTGGAAGACGGTGGTATCTTCAAACTGTGTTTGCGTAACGTCTACTCGTCCAACGATTGCGATATCGTTTTCAGGGATACCGTTACCGTCGCTGTCGCGAGCAGCGAGGACTGCATCAGAATTTTGAAAAGGTTGGGGCACATCCGTTTCACTTTCCAGTTCATAGCGTTTTCTCACGATTACGACTTCCCGAATATCGGTCGGGTTGTCAACCGTCCATTTGATAACGGGGCCTCTGATGCCTTGCGAGACTTGAGCATTTGAGAGTTGCTCCTTCGGTGGTGCACCAGCCATATAACTCACGGAACCGCCAAAAGTGCCACCCGGGATTATAACCTGTTCAACATCGGGATGCATATTGATAAGAATGAGTGTAATTTCCTGTATATCCCCACCGAAATCTGAGAACGTCATCTGCGCTTCTTGGGAACGTTGGTAGGTAAACGCTTCTCTTATCTCGGTGCTACCATTCCGTTTTTTGACGATAAATTTGGCAGCCCATCCACGCAGCCCTATAAATGTGTGCCGATTCAGTTCTGCCTGAATTCTTGTTTGGTCGGTTTGTGTTAAGTTACGCATATCTATCGGTGCAAGGTCTGCGCCATCTATTTTGACAGCGAATTCTGGCATAATCTCAGTGGGACGAAAGACAATATACCGACAAGAAAAATGTTCTGGCATTGCTTCTGAATTGAAATCAGCACGAATCGGATAGTGGGTGTGGACATCGTTAGGATGAATGGCAACAGGGGGAAATCGATCCGCGTTCCTATAACCCGGAAGTTCTCTGTTTGTATAGGCGCGGGTATGTGTGAAATAGTTCCATACTGTGAAGGTTTTGAATGCTTCTGCAAGCGTAGTGCCATTATCAATAAAGACGTCGTAGAAGTTGCCCATTTCACGATAGCTACCATCCGTGGCGTTTACAAAAAATTGCCGGATGATGTCGTAACCAAACCTTTGTGCCATATACAGGGACCATATTACCGAACCGTACTCGTGATCCCCGATGCGGCTCTCAAGTGAAATATCTGGAATAAGAAACCAGCGGCGGAGTTGGTGGATGTAGTAGTTGTAGGAATTAGTTTCGTTGAGTTCGTCAGGGTCGTGTAGCGTATCGCCATCGTCAATAACACCGCCATCGTAGGTCATCACCTCTATCCACGTTGCGGATGCTTCCATGAACCATGTCGGCATATAGGCGTTATAACCGAATTGAATTCCGTGCAGGAATTCATGTGCGCAAGTTGTTTCAAGATAACGGATACCTTCTGCTTTTCCAACATAATCGTAAATACGGGAGTTGATCATGAAGTAGGGGGCAACTGTCAATGCAGTGGATAATACGCGACCTTCAAACCAGTCTGCAGTTGTGATACCAAGTGCGGGGAATGTAAAGAGATATACATCCATTTTATGGTTGCCACCGTTCTGTGCCGCCCAAAAATCAATGTAAGGCTTTTTGAATCCCATCAGGTCAATTTGAACGTGATAAGAGCGTTCCATTGCATCCGCACAGAGGTCAATATAATCGGGTACACCGTTGCGTGGGTGAAAATCCTCAAGCGGAGGTGCATGCGGTCCGATGCGCGTGTAGTGGAGCCTAAAGTGTGGCGTATTGAAATGTTCTGATAATTCAATATCCCCGAAAAAACTACCGGGGAGTCCAGGACGTAAAAAAATGGGCTTAAGTTCCTGCCGATATTTTGAAGGTAAGTTTTGCCAATTTTTTGCGAGCGTTACAAAACTATCGGTTGCGCATTCCGTTATTTCGTTTGGAGTGTACCTCGATTTGAGATGGGTAAATTTACGAGCGGTTTGGATTGCATTTTGGAGTTCTGCATCTGGGGGGAGTGCATTTGCGACAGATAGAAATGACACAAAGAATAGGAAAATTGGAATATAGAATGATTTCATTTTGGTAATGTGGTATGTGTTAATTATTTTCGAATTTAGTAGTTTGACTCGGTTATTCCGGAAAATCGCGCATGAATTTAACCGTGCGCGATTGTTTATGTAGTTACTGTGTGGGGATCAACGTGTTTCAAAGGCACATGTCAATATAACTTAATATGTTTGCATAATTTTCATTTATGCCTATGAAATATTCATTGCATACATGACTGAAACGTTGTAACACACTGGCACTTGGCTTTTTTCTACCTTCAATTATTCCTAACGGACGATATTCAACCCCCAATGCGTTGAACTGATGCAGAGCAATCGTTACATCGCGAGTCTTGTTATCATTGTTAAGGGCATACGCAAAAATGGGATCTTTGTCGTCACAAGCAATTTTGCAATCTACTTTATAAATGGCTTTATTATCATGGTCTAAATCATACCAATCAAAGAATACATTATCAGGGTCAACGTTATCAAGCATGAGGCTGCGGAAATTTTGCACAAATGGAGATTTTGTTTGAACTTTAGACAAGTAAGATATATCTGTTATCTTCAGAATAGACTGGACAAAATCATAAAAGGCATCGCCGAAGTTTCTATCTGATACATCTAACCTTAATTCCCCATTACGATTCTCTATATCAAACATAGTTAGGGCATTTCCAATAATTTGATTTCGAGTTCCTTTAAAAAGAAGTTTTTCATCTATTTCATAACTCATGTGTCTGAAGGTATGTCTTTCGTCTGACAGTACCCACCTGTCAGCATCTTTTTTTAGTACTATTACCAACTGATCGCCGTCATCAAACTGAAAAGGTGATAAAACGCGGTAGCGATCTTCTCCTTCTTCTACTAATCTTATTTTAGCCCCTACCTCTGTGATAAATTTATGTTCGATATTTTTAATTGTCATTGTTAATACCTCGTAAAATAAATTTAACTGTGTATTTTGAGGCATCACAAAATTTGCATCAGCGATAAGGCAGTCAACAGTCCCTTCTACATCGGTATAGCGTTTCGTTTCCACTGCGTAAGCATCCTCTTTTTGTCCTCTTTCCTGATACCGCTCTGTCGCTTCGTGAATATGAAACCCTGATACCTCATTGCGTTCAATCCTATTAGTGTGAGGATTAGTCTTCCCGTTATATCGACGGATGCGGAATACTCTCGTAGTTAACAGGTGAATTACTCCCAATATAACAGAAAAGTTAATGGATTATATTTATCTTGTCTAACATATATTCTGAAGTGGTTTCCTTTATCACCCCTAATATCCAGATGATTTAGAGTGTATATTTGAGTGTTCCAATCTTGAGGTAAAGGTTTGCGCTCATTTATCAATGCATTTATTTCTTCATCTGTGTATATAATTGCCATAGTTAATGTCGCTACCAATAGACTTAGTGTTCTTTTTTCTTATGTGATAAACATATTAATATAGGCATTGTTACTTTTGCTATTATATCTACCTGCCTAAAGAAATTCAAAGAAAATAAGAGAGATGGTTGTGTATAGTTTTTGTCATTGTAGGTAGCGTTTTGCACGTCCTAGTGACGTGCAAATGTCAATCGGTACAAGGAATGTGACGTGATTTTAGTTTTTTATGTTCTTTTTGTTCTGTGGACAATTTGGATGTATTTACGTCAATGTTTTGTAATAGTTACTATAACACAAAATAATATGTTTGTCAAGAAAAATTTCTAAAGGTGATTAGTGACAATAACTTTACACTCAGGAGAGATTTAGGACAGGCATCCTAAGCGAAATGAGTAGGTTTGCCGTCAAGACTGACGCTGTTCTTTTCTTCCCAATATGCCTTCAAACCTTTTTTGCCTTTCTTTGTTGCCCATGTATTTAACTGCTCTCTTTCACCGACGTAGTCGTAAAGTGGTACAGCCATCCCACACGAGGTTTGAACGAGGTCGACGTTAAGATCAAAGATTTGCCTTGCACCAGGAATTGAAGGGAATAATGGAAAGAGAAGTTGCCATTCCGTATCGTCATTATGGATAGCCTTGGTGGTGCCGTAGAGTCGGAGGATCATAGGGTTATCCTCAAATGCGGTAAACATAAGCGTCATCCGCGGGTTTTCTTGAACGTGTGCTGCGGTTTCATTTCCACTTCCAGTCACGTTTAGCCAAGCGACGCGGTTCGGATTGACGACGCGCAAGGAGTCCATGCCCTTCGGGGATAGATTGATTCTACTATCGGCTGTTGCCGTTGCAACAAAAAATATTTTTTGGTTTTCTATGAATTGCTGTAATTTGGGTGAGATTCTTTTGTATAGTTTTGACATTGTATTGATTATTCCCAAAAACAATTTTTGTTCTTACTTTTTAAGACTATAGTTTGGACAATTCTTGTCTCGTGGAAGGTTGAATTTTAACGGAAAATCTATTTTTGGACGAGTTTCACATATCAGTGGAACATCGCGAAAATGCCGCACGCCAGCGGAGTGCTATGTGAAATGAACCCACATACCGCACCCGCCAAATGCCTTGCGCGCATTTGGCGTTGATTCACGGAGCGGGGTGCTGCGTCCGATAGCTACTATAAACATATTGCTCCTACGGAGCAAAGGTATTGTTTTGGTTTTCATGTCCGGTTTCCATGTCAAGATGAACAAAAACGAAACACAACATTCAAAATTGAATGCTTTTATCAAACTCATGTTAGGGTTAATAAATTGAAGTCAGCATTTAGAATGGAAGCGGAATGCCAACTCGTTCAGCAACTGCTTTTAGCTGTTCCTGATGTGCTTCGCCAATCGGGATGCCGATTTCAGCCCATTCTCGTTCGCGCTCCCATTCTAAGCCTCCGGGGAGATCCGATCGGTCATAACCCGGTGCCGGTTGCATCTGTCGTGCATCATGGATATGTTGGTCAATTTCCGCTTTATACTCGTCAATCGGTCGGAACCGAGAAATGTCAATTGCTGCAATGAAAGCGCCTTGATTAGCGCCTTCCCAGATTGATGGGGGATCCGGTGGTTTATCAAATAGCCAGATGCCTGCCATAAACCCACCGAGTGCATGACTCACATGACTCAATCCTAACATCTTGAAGAACGCAGCGGGGCTCTGTTCAAACGCCTGTTCCAACGGCAGCCTTGCATCAATACCGGTTGCCATATCAACAACTATGGGCGGCTGGTTGCCTGCCGGAATCGCAAAACTCATCGGCGAAGCGCCAGTTGCGGTGGCAATCATACCGCCAGGACTGTGTCTAAAACGGTGGCAAGAGACCGCAAACCCAGCGCAATCCACTTCAAGCGCGAGCCGTGAATACTTGCCAGCGCTCCCAAAATGGAAGTGATTCCGACTCGTTGCGGCACCCAGTCCCATCTCTTTGGCTTTTTTGACCGCTGCCTTTGCAGCATGATACGAGGCAAAATGCCCCATACCGCCATCACCGTCGTAGACCGCGGTTGTCGGGGATTCATCAATGCAGCGGATGTTTGGACATGGGTTTACTTTGCCATCAAGCATCATCCCCACATATCCCGGCGTTTGGCGCGTGCCATGACTGAACACGCCACGCAGATCAGTGAGAACTAACAGGTGTGCGATGTGCGCAGCATCCTCCTCAGATACCCCTGCCTTCTGGAAAACTTCACTGATGAAGCCTCGCATTGTCCCTGGCATAACGCGTATAAATTCTTTTGGTACTACATTCATATTTTTAGTTCTGCCCATGTTGTAGTTAATTTGCTTGAAGGTTCAACTGCGTGCGGTTCAGCACCTTCAATGTCGCTTACATACTCACCCTCATAGAGTCGGATATGATCAATCCAGACATCCACTTTTTCTATACCCATGATGATACCTGCGCGCGAATTCACGTCATCCACAGGCATTTTAAAGGTGATGAAGAATTCTTTCCAGGTTTCGGACAGACTAATTGATTTTGCAGAGTATACATTCCACGGAGCACCTTGATGCATAATGCGCATAGTGACGTTTCTCGGTTTTTCACTTTTTGCCCACAGACTGTAAGTATAGGTAATATCTTCCTCAAGCGTGAAGGGTTGCTGATAGAGTTGTATGTGTCCTAATGCATTGCCAGCTTTATTGATTCTGATATAGGCAACATTTTTCCCGACAATCGGTTCTGCTTTATTACCTTCTGTTTGGAAGACTGCGGCAGCACTTTCGTGCGTCCAGTGATGCCATCCGTCAAGTTTTAGGTCGAAATCACCGTTTTTGAGGATGTTATCGGGGAGTTTTTGGGTGTACGCAAGTGTTGTAAATCCAAGCAGCCAAGCCAATACAAGGAAATAACTATAAATCGAAACGCTTTTAATTGTGTTCATCTTCACTTTTCCGCTCATGCTCTTTCTTACCTTCCTGGTCATGCTCACCTTCATGTTCTGAGTCATGTTCACCATGTTCTTCCCCATGACTATGTTCATCCTCGTCGACTTCGGGATGTGCTGTCCATCCGTCAAAGTCCGTGCTTGTTGCGATGAGTTGAACATCCTTTTTTTCACCGGATGCAAGATCAACCGAAAGTGTTGGACCAAGTTCTTTCGCGTTGGACAAGTGGACTTCAACCCTTACCTGTTTCAAGGTTTCGTCGGTGGTGTTTTCTATAGTGCCTTTAAAGGTATTGTTTTCTTGGTTGTAATTCATGATGAGTCGTACGCCATTTCTGACCTTATCGTAAGTTTCGTTCAGTGCAAGTTCAGTGCCTGATTCCTCTTTTTCGTTGTCAGTTGCCTGTTTTGCTGTCCTTGAACAACCGATAATAACAATTATCAACAAGACAACGATTGCTGCAAAAATACTATATATGTAATTCATGGATGCGTTCCTCCTCAAAGAGAAGTATGTTCAATGTGAAAATTGTAGCACAAAAGAGACAGAACGTCAAGAGAAAAGGGCAGACATTATGCCTGCCCTTTAAGATAGGATGCCGACAGCGACCTATTTTACTATGAGGTTCCCTCCGAGACCGTGACTAATGCTTGCTACCTCCGACTTCGGGTTGAACTGTCCACCTGCTTAAAGTTTTTGGCTCATGTAAAGAATGAGTGCGAATGAAAATAGTTAACCCGCGTGGTCACTGCCTTCATGAAAAACAATCGCACACACCTTTTACATGAGCGAAAGTTTTTTATAGAGTAGATCTCTTTGAAAAATTGGTTGCCTTTTTAGGGATACTTCGCGAACCAATGCTGCCAGATCAACTGATACTGTTTTCCATAGTCCATCAGCATAGTCAGGATTATTGGTATGAAATGTTATGTCTTTGGGAGTGGGAATTTGTTCACTATCAAGCAGCAGACCTTCAAGATAACATTCAATTGCTTCTACGGCTTGCATATGGCATCCTCAACCGTATCTCCGGCAGAGAAACATCCGGGTAAATCCGGAACGGAAACTCCGTAACAACTCTCCGGATCTTTGTGGATAACAATAGGATAATGCATAAAACACCAGTCTTCCCGCAGATTTAACCGCCCAAATTGTTAGACATCGTCTGCACTGGCCTCCGATGAATCCGTCCGATCATTGAAATAGACGTATATAATACCTACATTCCGCACTTCGAATTTCCGATTTTCGATATTTATTTCTCAAACCTGCGTGGCACCTACATCGAGCAAGCAAGGAATCTTAATTCACGACATCAAATCTCTATTATCCTGTGCGAATCCTTTCGTGACGCGGGTTTGTCCTATAAATTTAAATTCTGATTAAACAAGAACAAAGTGGAGGGTATAATGTCTAATGCGGCTAATTCTCTAGATAATGTTCCCTTCCAACCACCAGCTTTATCGAAAGGCACATAAACTATGCCTTGAATATCTGATGGTAGTTCAACGCCTTCTTCGTGGAGAACACAAACACGTTCGCGACCCAAACCATGCAAAAAATAACCGAGTTCCAAGATGACGTTTTGTCGTGCGCGCGACTTTAGGTCGTCTTCATTATTTTTTGGTGCGCCAACATCATCGGCTGTGAGCAAAACGATTGCAAAAGCCGCTTCGTCAGCATGTTCTTCAAACTTATCAATGATTGTTTGTCCTTTGCTTGGCTGCTTGAACCTTGCGACCTTGTGTTTAGCTTCTCCATCATGTCCGTGTACGATAAAAATATTATAATCGGATATGCGCTCAGATATTGATTCATTATCGCACTGATCACTTTGAAGTGCTTTGGAAAAAGTTGCCAAAAACCCTATAGCTACTCCGTTAGCGTTACCAGGATTAGCCTTCAAATCGGCTATATAGTCTTCTAGGCATTCCATCGGAATATTTTCAGCTCGGAACAAAGCCATAAGTTCTTGCACTGCCGCATCAGATAGGTCTTCCTTCGCTTGAGCATCGAGAAAAATTACAAAGGACAATGTGCCAATTCGGTAATAATTCCTCCGTGATTCTCCATCAGATCCTTCAAACCATTCGCTGGGTGGTGATCTAACCACTTTTAACTCGTTGTAGTCTGGAATTTTCAATTCATGCTGAGAGGGATGCTGAGAAACAACTTGACGAATAGCTTTGTATTGATCTTCATCAGTTTTTACTGAGAACAGTGTAAAAGAAATCCCCAGTTCAAAAAAAACTTTCTTATCCACAAATGAGTTCATACTCGATCATCCTCCATAGATAGAGTCAAGAGCGAAAATGGGCAGGTTAATAGAGGGTTTTCGGTTAAATAATCATGAGATAGAGGTCCCTCATAACACTCTTGTCCCATACTTGGCTAATTATCAGAAAATTATACCATTTCTATTAAATAGGACTTACGCATTCCGTCTTAAAGTCCCCCTGATAAGGGGTTAAAACCTACATTCCGCAGTTACGGATCTGGAAAATAAACTTTTTTGACTTCTATACCCTACATTCCGCACTTCTAATTTCCGATTTTCGATATTTATTTCTCAAACCTGCGTGGCACCTACATCGAGCAAGCAATTTCAGGTGAATTAGAGAAGCACCAAATCTCTATTATCCGTTACGGATCCTTTCGTGACACGGGTTTGTCCTATAAATTTAAATTCTGTTACAACAAGGGCAAAGTGGGGGGTATAATGTCTAATGCGGCTAATTCTTTAGATAATCTTAACATCCAACCACCAGTTTCATCGAAAGGCACATAAACTATGCCGTGAATATCTGATGGTAGTTCAACGCCTTCTTTGTGGAGAACACAAACACGCTCGCGACCTAAGCCATGCAAAAAATAACCAAGTTCCAAGATAACGTTTTGCCGTGCTCGAGGTTTAAGTTCATTATTATCTTTCGGCGCACCAAGATCATCGGCTGTGAGCAAAACGATTGCAAAACCAGCTTCGTCAGCATGTTCTTCAAACTTATCAATGATTGTTTGTCCTCTGCTTGGCTGCTCGTCAAGTATCGTTGCTGTCAATTTTAGGTTCTCAATGAACCTTGCGACCTCGTTTTTAGCTTCTCCATCATGTCCGTGTACGATAAAAATATTATCACCGAATATGCGCTCAGATGTTGATTCATTATCACTCGGAAAAGCTTTAGGAAAATCTCGTACAAATACTCTCAAAACCTCATTAATGTCAGCAGAAAGGTCTGTCTCTAAACCTTTTAAATACTCATCAAGGACTTCCAGTGCGATATTTTCTTCCTCAAATAAATATCTAAGCTTTTGTTCAGCCTCACTGATTTGTCCAGTCTGTGTGTTTGGAACAGGCGGTAGAGCTAAAAGAAAACGAAAATATGCTAATATTCCAATTTCATAACAATTTCTGAGTGACAGTGACACATCATCCGAACCCATAAACCACTTTGCCGGTGGGCTAAAATCCCAGAATGGCTGATTCTTTAAATTGTCATAGTCTGGGAGTTCTAATTCAAGTGGCGAGGCAGTTTTACAAATAGTTTCATAATTATCTTGAACCGGTTTTGCTGAAAACTGACCAAAAGCAACCCCTAACTCAAAAAAGTTCTTTTTAAGTAGATTCATACCTGATTGTCTCTTAAGGGATTTATAAAATTAAAGGGCAGGCGGGCTACCTACCCTTGAGAGGAATTCCGGCAGCGACTTACTTTCCCGCGGGGTTGCCCCCGGAGTATCATCAGCGCTGAAGGGCTTAACTGCCGTGTTCGGAATGGGAACGGGTGTATCCCCTTCGCTATTGCCACCGGAAAGGTGTCCAAAAATATTTGACAACTGTATAGGTATTGAGGAGTCGGTAGAGAAAAATAAATTATCAAGCCCTCGGCTTATTAGTACCAGTTAGCTGAACCGCTCACACGGTGTACACATCTGGCCTATCAACCTCCTTATCTCGAAGGAGCCTTACCAACTTAACGTTGTGGGATATCTTATCTTGAGGTAGGTTTCACGCTTATATGCTTTCAGCGTTTCTCCTTTCCGCACATAGCTACCCAGCGGTGCCACTGGCGTGACAACTGGTGCACTAGAGGTACGTCCACCCCGGTCTTCTCATACTAGGG
>JAGWBU010000177.1 GCA_021295735.1 Candidatus Poribacteria bacterium
GGTAGGATACCATTTATATACATTTTCTACAAGAACTCCATTCATTTCAATTTCATGCCAAAAACTTTACACACCCGTAAACGCTACAGTAGCATTTAGATGAAGCCTATAATTATTGAGACATTTTATACCCAGGAAGATAGCAAAATATACCATCGGTTGATGGCAAGTGTGTAGATGCAAAAAATCTAAAACCTTTTATAGCGAACCTATAATCACTTGAATACTATAACAGCGCGCCTACAAGGTATTGATATGGTAGATTTTACAATTATAGTAAATTATGTAAATAAGTTCACATATATTCTGTAGGAGCGATCTCCGAATCGCGACGAAACCACTGTTAGTCGTCCAGTTAATTGTAGAATCCGCTATAACTGGACATTGTCATTCGGTGTTTACAAGGATCATATAGTTTAAAAGTCGCGACCAGGAGGTCACTCCTACAAGAAGAGGCGCAATGAATTGCGCGACTACAAACGCGTTTTTTGCTTATCAAAAGCGATCATTCAGAAATGGCATTATACAGTGAATTCACAGCACAATTGTTGTATTTTCTAAATCAGTTTACGATTATGAGATAGATGTAAATGAGAGAAATGGCTACGTTTTCTGCCACGGCACATTACCCGCCTTTTGTGTCTCTTCCTGAAACAGACGCCCCATTTCTTTATAAAGATTAGCGTTCGTCTGTGAAGTATCAGTCGTTTCCAGCGGATCGCTTGAAAGGTCATAAAGTTCCAGCGGTTCAAAAGGTCTGTTATGCAGCAACTTTATGTCGCCACGCCGAATAGCATGTTGACACTGTCCGTGAAACTGTTGTCCACCCTCTTTTCGCAACCAATAAAGGAGTCTTTCAGAGAAGTCCTGTTTTTCTCCTTGAAGTGTTTGCCAAATTGAACGTCCCTCAATTTCGTGGTTGATAGGCACACCAGCAACCTCACACACCGTCGGGTAGAGATCCATAAGCATTCCTACCTGATCCGTAACGTGTCCTTCTGGAATCTGTCCTTTCCACATTGCACATGTAGGCACGCGTATGCCACCTTCGTACATCTCACCTTTCTGCCCACGCAGTTGACCATTGTTAGCACCGACCTGCATTGCACCACCGTTGTCAGATGTGTAGATAACCAGCGTGTTGGAAAGCTGACCGGTTTCCTCAAGTGTATCAAGCACACGTCCGATACCTGCATCCATGTGTTCAACAAGTGCAACGTATTTTGCGCGTTGTGGTGAAATATCCGGTTCACGTTCTCTTACCCGTTCAACCCAATCATCAGGCGGTTGAATCGGTGTGTGCGGTGCATTATAGGCAAGATAGAGGAAAAAAGGGTGAGATGTATGCGCGTGCGTACGAATAAAGTCCACGCTCCAATTCGAGAAAAGGTCTGTAGCGTGTCCTCTTGGATCAATCGTATCAAAGTCATGCCGCATGTAGTTATTCTGATGCCTAAGATGCGTGTAATAGTCATCCATCATATCACCGAGGAAACCATGAAAGTGGTCAAAACCCCGTCTGCACGGGTGATTCTCGTCTTCAAGACCTAAATGCCATTTCCCGATGAGTGCTGTCCGATAATCTTTCTGTTTCAACATTGACGGAAACGTGATAGCGTCCTGTCGAAAATAACCCCAATTGTTCTGGGCATGGGTGCGAATCACACCGGGAACACCGACTCTATCGGGGTAGCGTCCTGTCATAAGGGATGCGCGGCTCGGGGAGCAGACAGAAGAATTCGCATAAAATTGTGTAAAGCGTACGCCGTCTGTGGCAATCCTGTCAATGTTTGGTGTTTGAATTGATGGTCCATTGTGTGCAGAAATATCGCCATATCCGTGATCGTCAGCGAGGATAAGTAGAATGTTCGGTGATTTTGCCATAGTCATCATCTCCATATTAGCATTGCATTGTCAGTGTGCGTTTTGATCTTTTTAAAGGTCGTGCCTTGAGATGCAGAGCAATCGCTTCATCTAACTCACCATCCCAACAATGCAAAACGCCCAAATTGGTGTGCGGTGCAGCCAAATTGGGCGCTATGTGTATCGCTTCAATTAAGTTCTCTTTCGCTTCTTCAAGATTACCATCAGAAATTTGCTTACATGCCAAGCGGTTCAATTTTCGTGCATGTTCCAAACTCTCAGCGTGATGGTTTTCTTCCATTTTCATCTGTCCTTCATTGGATTAGAGGGAAGGCGTAATGCGAAACATTACGCCTTATTTGAAAAGGAAACGATTATTGTCGGGATTTGATGTTACCCCATGTGGTTGTAAGCTTATCAGCAGGTTCAACTGGAAGTAAACCGGCAATGCCGTCATCCATCAGTTCATTAATATCCGCTTCAGACAACGCGACATTGAAAATCGCTACATCGTAGAGCATGCCATTAAGAGTTTCTGAAGTGTTGTTAGTCCAGCCACCGATGTGAACATTTGCTCTCCCTCTTGGTGGAGGACCACCAACGTTAACAGCACCGATTTGGGATCCATTTTCATAAATCCTAATGGTATTCGTTCCATCATAAGTAGCAGTCATATACAACCAAACGCCTTTCTTCACGGCTCCTTGGTTCCAGGCACCTTTCCAGCCGTTTAGCCTAAAGTAAGCTTCCCATCCTTGACCATTACCACTCGTCCTGAAAGCGTAATTTGCTGTTGCAGCGGGATCGTCTCTTTTACCGATTATATGTCCAAAACCGTTCTCGGCAGGATTTACAGAAACCCAAGCTGTGATTGTCCATGCTTTGTCGGCATATAAACTATCGGAATCCGGCACGATAACCCGATCATTTACTCCATCTAAACTCAAGGCAGGGCCAGAAGGACCATCAATCCATTTTCCACCTTGCAGTTCACCATGGTTCTCATTTCCAGAACTATCGTTGATTACATCCCCATCACCTTCATCAAGTAGCCAAATTGCCATAGCACTCCCGGGTTCAATCGCATCAATTTTTACTGAGAATGTGAGCATGATGACGAATAAAGTGATACTAACTATCGCCAAGCGATTCGTAATCTTCTTTTTCATTTTTCCTCCAAATAGATTAAGATATTTTGATTCTGCTGTTACCCAATTATCAGCTGCCATTTAAACAACACTATGCAGGTAAATGGTATTACGAATTTTAACATACCTTCCTTTTTGCATCAACAATATAATTGAACAGTTCACTTTTCTGAATTTACCGCTTGAATTAGCGCAATGATATATCCAAATTGAAATGCCCACGCTTGCCGCACACGACCAGATACACCCGCGGGAGCAGTATCATCTGGGTGAGATGGCGCGTGATCGGGCATTAGCATATAAGGATATTCTACATCCCGCAGTGTTTGGGCGACCTTATGCATGTTCACATCACCCTCATCGGGCCATACCTCTTGGAAGTTATGCAAGCCACCACGAATATTGCGAAAATGAATATTGAAAATCTTCTTTCGTTTGCCGAAATACTCAATAATTTCGTATAGTTCGGTACCAGGGTCGCCTAAACCTTCCGAGACAGTCCCACAGCAGAAATTAAAACCGTGGTATGGACTATCCATTATCTCAACGAATCGTTTTAATCCGTCAAAGATGGGGTAATTCCAACGTTCAACACCACGTAAAACAGGTGCAGGTGGATCGTTGGGGTGACATGCCATCTGAACCTTGTTCTCTTCGGCAACGGGAATGACACGTTCAAGAAAGTATCCGACACGATCAAACGCTTCTTCACGGCTTACCTCACCTGCATCTGAGAGTGTTTCATTGTCATACTTTGAGAAATCAAATGTGCTATAAGACGAACCGCCACGTCCTTGTGTACTTTGAGTCCGCTGGTGATTCAGGATGCAAAAGTTATAATTCAGACCCCGCAAACCTGCCTTTGCAGCATTTTCGATTGTCTTACAAACGCCATCAATATCTTTATCACGTTGTGGGTCTTGCGCAAGTGTAATGCTTTTTGCAAGTCCAATGTGAATCATTTCAAGGCTGACACCTGCTGCCTCTGCTTCCGATTTGTGTTCCATCAAGGTTTCGGGTTGGTTGTTTCTGACTGATGCATCCATGTGTGCTACACCATGCCGGACAAGGAATTCCAACTCTTTTTCAGATGTCCCAATTCCCTGGACACCGACATGCATATCAGCTTTTTTGCGTGGTTGTTTTTCGGATGTATCCATTGTTTTGTCTCCTTAGTGGTAGAATTCCGCTTTGCACTTTGGCACTAAGGGCATTGTAGCATGTCCCAAAAATTAGGTCAATTCAAATAGGACACGGCACTCAATCAATTCATTTTTCCAATAATACCTATCTAAAGTCTCTTAATGTAGGAGCGACCTTCTGGTCGCGACCCATAGGTATCAATTTAAGGATACACCATAGGTGTCAATTTAAGGATTTATTTCAGGTTTCACACATTTTAACCCAAACAACACCGTAACCCGATTGTAGGGTACCCGGTGAATAACTAAATGTTATTCATACCGTTGATTTCTTGATTTGGTGCCCGCCCGTTGTTTGAATACATCAGCAATGGCGGGCAAAGAGACCCCGCCAAATGCCAAAAAGCGCATTTGGCGTTGATTTGGCCCTACAAGGTTTGACGGGATTTATCCACTAAATTGACGCCATGGGTATCAATTTAAGGATACACCTTCTTGTGGGAGGGTTTTCAACCCCGCAGCATGCCATACGCGCATGCTGCGTTGATTTGGATGAATGCCTACACGCGCATTCAGCGTTGACATTCATACCCGGGGAATGCCAACAGGCGTTCATACCGTTGATTTCTTGATTTGGCGCATGCTGCGTTGATTTGAATTTTACAGGTTGAGATTTACAAAATCGGGCGGACAAGGTCTCCCTCTCACAAGAGACAATCTGGTAATTATAAGCTTAAATTGACACCTATGCAACCTCCTGGTCGCGACCCAATCCCAGTAACAAGAGTGTATGAATTTTTGACAATTTCTGAATCACAAATTTACGGTAACGACGAAGATTTCGCGGATTAAGCGATGTCGCGAGCTGGAGCTCGCTCCTACAAGAATGTAAAAGGTGGAATAAATTGCGCCAAATGCGCGTGGTATTTGGCGGGAGCAACCCTATCTCAGTGCTAAAACTGGATTGCAAAGTAGATCTAAATATGCTAAACTGAGTATACCTCATACAAAATGCATATAACCTTTGAAGCAAAAACCAGTTAGATTTTCAATGAATTTGAAACTTGTCGTATTATTTTTTCTTGTGCTAATCTTTCCACTTTTCTGCAATTTCACTTCAATTGCAGAAGTAGATCTCCTTGCCCTCGGCGACCATTTTTCTAAATTAGAAAATTATGATGCTGCCATTACAGAATACAAACGTTTTCTGTTTTTTCATCCGGATGATATGCGTGCAGCAGGGGTCTATCAGAAAATCGGACTCACCTATAGAACACAAGGGTTATTGCAGGAAACAATTTTAGCAATGCGAAATGCTGTGTTACATGCTTCTGATGAAAAAGCAAAGTCCGAATACCAACTTGAACTCGCAGTAACACTTATTGCCTCACAGAACTATGATCTTGCCCGACTTGAATTGATAAAAGTAACAATTCGCAATCCTTCCGGACCGCTGTCCCGCCGCGCGCATTTCTTGCAAGTGGTTGCAAATATCTATCAATTTCGATGGCAAGAAGCGCATGAGTCGTTACAAAACTACACCACAGATGAAATGTTGGATAATCTTTTTAACCATGCAATTAATCTCCCACGTAAATCTCCCAGAGGTGCTAAGGTGTTATCCGCAATCTTTCCGGGGGCAGGGCAGGTCTACGCAGGCAATTGGCGGGGTGGAGTAAACGCGCTCGCGTTAAACGGTACTCTCGGTTTTGTTACGGTTGATAGTGTTCTGGATAAACATTACGTTTATGCAGTATTATGGACCTACTTTTTTTTCTCGCGGTACTACATGGGGAATTTGCATCAAGCGGGAAAGGCTGTAGATGAATTTAATGAGGACACATCTCGTCGTGCAGCAGACAACATTTTGAAACGACTTCAAGAGATTGTTGAGACACAAGCAAAGTGAGTTTATGATTCTGACTGCTTTTGAACCACGAACACGGTGGCAAGAAGGACTATCGCAATAATAAACGTCAAAATAGTGTTAGTGTATGCAAGAAACGCTGCAAGCGCGAGCAATATTGATTCATACCAGTGCGTTCTCCGCTTAAAGAAACCCATTGTGACAATCGAAAAGATGACAGTACCGACTAATGCTGTTACGACAGACATCACATTTTGCACAAGTGTGCCTGTAAACAGAATATTCGTGTACGCAAACAGAAGGGGCATGATGTATAGCAGTTTGGCAAACTTAAAACATGCCCATCCCGTTTTCCACGGGTCTGCACGGGCGATTGCCGCACCGGCATAAGCCCCTAACGCAACTGGCGGTGTAATATTGGAATCTTGACTGAGCCAGAAGATGATCAGGTGCGCAGCAATCACAGGTATACCCATCTCCGGTGTTGTTAGAATTGGCACAGCGAGTGATGAGGTTATCAGGTAAGCGGCGGTGACGGGAATCCCCATCCCCAAGATTAAGGAAGCAGCTGCGAGGAGCAACACTGCAATCGCTTTGTTATTGCCTGCTACTGATAGCACTAAATCTGGAAATATCCTACCTAAACCTGTCAGATCAATAATGGCAACGATAATACCTATCGTGCCGACTGCACCACCGATGGCAAGCGAGTTTTTAGCCCCATTGACCATTGCTTCCCATATCCGTTTCGGTGTCAACCGTGTTTCCGCACGGAAGTAACTGACTGCAATTGTGACAAGAATTGAGAAAAACGCTGACTTGTAAGCAGAATAACCCCTCATAAGAGATAGAATGAGGGTAATCAAAGGTAATAGATAGTACCAACCCGTTTTAATGAGCGTGGAGAGTTTAGGTATTTCTGACTCAGGTATCGGTGCCAACCCCTGTTTTTTCGCCTCAAAATGCACCATAACCCATACAGATAAAAAATAGAGGACTGCAGGCACAATAGATATGAGCGCAATTTTGCTATAAGAAATTCCTGTCCGTTCTGCTATTAAGAAAGCGCCAGCTCCCATGACCGGTGGTAGGAATTGACCACCAACAGAGGCTGATGCTTCAACAGCGCCTGCAATGTGTGGGCGAAAACCGGTTCGCTTCATCAACGGAATCGTAAACGCGCCTGTCGTGACTGTGTTTGCGATTGCACTCCCAGCGACAGAGCCAAAGAAACCGGAAGTGACAACAGACACTTTCGCTGCACCACCAACTGACCTGCCCGTGAGCGACATCGGCAGGTCAATAAAAAATTGACCTACACCAGATTTCTCTAAAAAAGCACCAAAAAAGATAAAAAGGATTACATAAGTCGCCATCACGTTTGCCATGATGCCGAAAATCCCATCCTGACCAAAAAAGCAGTGTTCAATAATCCTCCGAAACGGAAAACCTTGGTGTGAGATTGCTTCCGGCATTACACGACCAAACAGCGCGTACAAGATGCCGACAGCTGCAATAATAGGCAGTCCCCATCCAACTGTACGCCTACTCATCTCAAAACTGATAATAAGTCCGATAGCACCCATCACAATATCTAAATGTGTATATGCACCTGCTCGGTCTACAATATTAGGATAGTCTATAATCCAATAGCCGATTGCACAGGCGCTCAGACATACAAGCAATATATCAATAACAGATGGACGCGAGGTAGGAGAACTTTGATGGAATTTATAGAGGATACCAATCAGAACGAATGTGAGGAGTAGATACAAACCGAGATGGTATTGTTCAGCAGCGGTGCCGAAACCTGCACTATAGATGTAGTAACCAACGAAAAAGACAGCGCTAATCTCAAAAATCCACTTTGAAATGCCTTTTAATTCAGGACGTTGCTTAGTAAATTCTGCAACTTCTTTTGTTTCTGTCTGTTCCATAAGATAGTCATAGGTACCCACTACCTAAAGGTAGGGGCTTGTGCTTCCTTGCGACTGCGGTTTTCTCAGAGAGTTGACCGTC